>NZ_CP024848.1:3201623-3502286 GCF_003352005.1 Oceanobacillus zhaokaii | reverse complement strand
CAAATATCATATCTGTCGGAGACTTCAATGATTATCAGTTTACAGATGCACTCAAGATTCATGAAGGTGAACATATGACAAATATGATTAACAAGGTTGAGGACGAGGATCGTTACACGTATCTTTTCCAAGGAAATTCACAAGTACTTGATCATATTTTAGTTTCGAATAACTTAGTGAAAGAAACAGAGATTGATATTCTTCATATCAATGCAGACTTTACTGATATGGCAGGACGTGCTAGTGACCATGATCCAGTAATGGTTAAGGTTGACTTAGCAGCTGGAGATGTTGAGGAGCCAGGTGAACCAGAAGAGCCTGAAAATCCAGAGGAGCCTGCACCGGTTAAACCTGAGAAAGAATATGATTTTACAAACTTAGAAGCAAAAGAACTCGTTCTGCATGATAAGAGTGTATCAATCACACTTGATTCCAATTCCGAAATTAAGAAAGGCATTGAATTTACTGGCGAATACGCAGAATTCAATGGAGATGGATTCAAGAAGACGGAAGTAATCATCAATCCGAAAAAAGCAGGAGCGACTATTGATTTTAAAGGAACAGAAATGAAAAAAGTAACGATTGTAGGGAAAAATGTCGCAGAAATAAGAGGCGCTGAAAACGTCCAGAAATTTAAATACAAAAAGGGTGTAAAACCTAATGATATTCGATTCGTTGATTCAATCGAAGAAGAACCCGAAGCACCGGTAAATAATCCACCAGCATTAACAAAACCTTTTACAAATCAAAAGGTGAATGCAGGAGAGAGCATTGAATTAGCATTAACCGAGTATTTTTCAGATGCAGATGGTGATAAATTAACATTTACTTCTACAATGGGAGAAATTGATTCAGATACGCTAGCACTTAAGCTTGAGGAAGGCAGCCATATTGTAGCTGTTACAGCGACAGATGGAACAGAAAGCATTACAGAAACGTTCAGTGTAACGGTAGAAGCAGTAAAAGCAGAAATACCACAAGCAGATTATTATGGAAGTGCAATAGGTAAAGAAGGAGAAGCCTTAAAAGATTCCTTACATGAAATCATTGATGACCATCACGAGCTTTCCTATAGCGAAGTTTGGGATGCATTGAAAGTAACTGACGAAGACCCGAATAATTCGAATAATGTTATCCTGCTTTATTCTGGTGAATCACGCTCCAAGAATAAAAATGGTGGCATGGTCGGTGACTGGAATCGAGAGCATACATGGGCAAAATCTCATGGAGACTTTGGAACAAGTAAGGGGCCAGGTACTGATATCCATCACTTACGACCAACAGATGTGCAAGTAAACAGCTCTAGAGGAAACCTTGATTTCGATAATGGTGGCAATGCTGTGAAAAATTGCGCTGATTGTAAGCGGGATGGTGATTCCTTCGAACCGCCAAATGAAGTAAAAGGTGATGTCGCTCGAATGCTGTTTTACATGGCAGTACGCTATGAAGAAGGCGACAGAGTAGATTTAGAATTAAATGATCGCGTGAATAATGGCAGCAATCCATTCCATGGGAAAATTTCTGTTCTGCTTGAATGGCATGAACGAGACCCTGTCAGCGAATGGGAAATAAATCGCAATAACAAGATCCAAGAATTCCAAGGCAATCGCAATCCATTTATCGATAACCCAGAATGGGCAAATGACATTTGGGGAGAAGCACTCTAAAAATAGACATGAAAAAATGCAGTTCCTGAAGTGGGAGCTGCATTTTTTGCGTAGTGAAGAACCTCTAGTAAATAAATACAATTATTTATAAAAAATCACTTTAAATCAACATTCTGTTAACAATAGATTGCTATTATAAAATTAACTTCAAAAAATGACCGGTTTTCTAATACGATCAAGTGAAAAGAAGGAGGGAAAGATATGGAAAATCCTAATTATAATTGGAATAATTACAGTATGGAGCATGTATTAAATATCCAGGAACAACAGGCAGGTTCAATTGAATGGCATGATCCTAAAAACTATCCTTTTCAAGTTAGCGGTTTCGCGTGGTTCGATCAGGAAAAGGAATACCGGCGCATGCCTTCACGTCCAAAAACAGAACTTCCATTATGTGTAAATGAATTGGCTAATTGTACGTCTGGCGGACAGATTCGATTTAAAACAGATTCAGGAAGGCTAGTAATAAAAACAAGGCTTTCTGGTGTAGCAGATATTGGCCATATGGCAGCAACAGGACAGTCTGGCTTCGATATTTATATTGGCGAGCCAGGGAAGCAGCATTATCTTGCAACGGCAATCCCTCCAATCCATGAGAAAACCTATGAAGCTTCAATTTGGGATTTCACAAATACCTCTAGCCAACTCAGGGAAGTGACGATAAACCTTCCATTATATCAAGGGGTCGAGGAGCTGCTGATTGGGATTGATCCTGATGCTATTATTGAAGAACCAACGCCATATATATCTAAGAAACGGGTGTTATTTTACGGCACATCTATTACACAGGGCGGCAGTGCGAGCAGGCCAGGAATGTCCTATACAAATATTTTAAGCAGAAGATTTCAGCTTGAATTTATTAATCTAGGATTTTCCGGCAGTGGTAAAGGGGAGCGAGAAGTTGCCATAGCTATCAGGGATATCGAAAATCCCGCATGCCTGGTAATTGACTATGAAGCGAATGTGACACCAGAGGAATACGAAACGACATTGGTTTCTTTTATTGAAATCTATCGTGAGCAACACCCCTTCGTTCCAATAATGGTAATGTCGCAGATTCCACATGCAATGGATATTCTCCCTGAACGAAATCTAGAAACGATGAGGCGCAGAAATCATTCGAAAAAAGTAGTAGAGCTGTTTAAGCAAAATGGTGATACACGAATCGGATTTGTGGATGGTTCGAAATTGCTCGGAATGCGCTGGCATGAAGGTACAGTTGATGGTGTGCATCCAAATGACTATGGATTTATGAAAATGGCAAATGGCTTGGAAGCACCATTGTGGTCTACGTTGAAGAGTGTTGGAGTTGTGTAAGCGGGCCTTCAAGTACGATGTAAATTCAATAAAAAAAGGGAGTGACATAAACACTCCCCCAGTAGACTTACTCTGCAATATCAATCCATTTATAATTATCTGAGCTAACAGGATAGGTAATATAATCTTTGAGATAATCCTTTTGCATGTAAGAAATACCCTTTTGATATAGTGGGATAAGTACCGCACTTTCCTCAATCAGCATTCTCTCTGCCTTTTTAATGCTTCCCAGCGTTGCTCAGGATGATAAGTCAGATCCGATTTTGAACCGAGCACAAGCTTATCGTATTCTGGATCGGAATAACCGGTATGGTTTCCTGGACTATCTGTAATGAACAGATTCAAATAGGTCAGCGGATCCTGATAATCTCCGCCCCAGCCAGTAATAATCAGTTCATAATCCTGCCCAACGTTTGCAGCAATGCTCGCTTTAGGCGATAAATTTCTTATATTTATCGTCAGGCCAGGAAGATTGGACTCCATTTGAAATTTAAGGTTCTCTGCTAATTGCTTAGAAGCAGAGGAATCACTGCTAATTAATGTAAATTCAAGCTCGGTCTTGCCTAATTCTTCTAATCCCTTCTCCCAATGCTTCTGCCCTTTTTCCGGATTGAATTCTGTAAGGTCACCGTTTTCTGAACGGAAGTCCTCACCAGTTTCGGGATTTCCTGCTAAACCTTTTGGTACATTTGCATTCGCAACGATAGAGCCATTATTTAATAGTTCATCAACAATGACTTGTTTATCAATTACCATGTTTAATGCTTTTCGGATATTTAAATTAGCAAGATCTGTCGTCTCGCCATCTTTCCCTTGATTCATCTTTAAATAAGTGACAGCTCCTGTTAGTTGTGTAGCAAACTCATCTTCACCTTGGAATTGCTGTACATTATCACTCGTTAATTCGACACGGTCAAGCTGCCCATTCAAATAAAGATTCACAGCCGTTTCTGTATCCTTTACAACGTTCACTTCGATTCTATCAACATTGACTGCATCCTTATCCCAGTAATTCCCATTTTTTTCATAGTTCCAAGAGAGGTCGGTACTAGACCAATCTGCAAGTACGAAGGGACCGTTAAACAAGGTATGTTCACTATCTGTTGCATACTTATCCCCTTGCTCCTCAACGAATTCCTGCTTCTGTGGCATAAATGTTGCCGTTGTTAATAGTTCCTTGAAAAATGGTATTGGACTTTCAAGCGTTACTTTGAGGGTTTCGTCATCCAGTGCTTCAACCCCTAACTCGTCAGGAGACATATCTCCGACTAATATCTCTGTTGCATTCGCAACAATTTCTTCTAACTGTGGTCCGTATGCTGCACCTGTTTCTGGATCGACAACCTTTTTCCATGAATATTCGAAGTCATGTGCCGTAACGGGTGATCCATCTGACCATACGGCATCATCTCTTAATTTGAAGGTAAGAACCTTACCATCTTCCGTAACTTCCGGTTCTTCAGCTGCTAATGCTAATTCTGGTTCACCATCTTTATCTAAGCGATATAATCCTTCAAATACTTGATTGATTACATTAAAGCTGAAATCATTATCAGCTAAAGTAGGATCAAGCCCAGGAATTTCTCCTGCTGCACTTAGTCGAACCACTTTTTCTTCTGTTGCTTTCGAATCCGCATCTGCTTCATTTGTTGATTTTTCACTTTCTTCGGTTGAGCTACAAGCCGCTAGCACCAATGAAAGGATGAATAAAATGGCTATGAATTTTTTTATGTATTTCATTTACAATGTTCCCCCACTCTAGATGTAAGTTTTATGCAACATCTATTATATTAGCTATAAAGATTCTTACAGTAAAATTATTTGATTGGATTACTTGGTTTTTTGGATAGAGAAAGGGAGTGACAGTCCTCCTCTCTCAATATCTAAACTCTAAGCACATTAAAGCCCATTTAACGACCCGCTCACCGAGTGACAGTTAATACTGGTAATGATAACATTCTAAATATATAGAAAAAATAATAACAGAGAGGACCAGATTCACTTGAACTCATTAATATATTTTAATAATCATTTAACTTTAAAATTTGCTGTAGAAGAATTAAGGCGGTTAATGAAGAAGGCGGGATTACAAGTAAATATTTATCAAAATCCTGATCTAAGCACTTTAAAGGAATTCAAACGAATCTTTATCATGCTCCAGGATGAGTTTAATTCCTCCTCATTTTCTAAAGAAAATCTGTTCATTGAAAAAGACGGGTTCGCCATATATGAAAATGGAAAAGAAACATGGATCATTGGTAAGGAAGAACGCTCAACATTATATGGGGTGTATCATTTTTGTGAGAAAAGACTTGGTTACAACTGGATTAATCTAGATGAAGAACACTCAAAAAAATCTAATCTTGCTCAGGGAAATAACAATTGGAACATAAATGAACCCGCTTTCAAAAGGAGAGGGAATATTTTAGAAACGATAAATGATCCGATCTATATTAGTAAGTTGATAGACTGGGGTGTTAAGAATGGGTTTAACGAATTCTTTTTTACCTTTACTCTCTGGGATGAGATTGGAAAATATATAAGAGAAGAGCTGGAAAAGCGCAGTGTAAATGTTACGTTAGGGGGACATAGTTTACGTTTTCTATTAGAAGCAGCGGGGCAATCATCAAATGAAAGTGGCGATTTTTTTATAGCAGAATCGCCATTGCAAAAACTAGTTATCGAGGAAATTGTTAACATTTGCAAAAAGACCCCAGTGGTAACGAGAATCTCATTGTGGCCGGAGGATATTGGGATAAGCGAAGAAAAATTTTCTGATTTTATGCATATCTATATTGTTTTTGCAGAGCGATTAAGAATCGCATTAAAAGCAGAGAAATTACGAGTTGAAGTGGAGCATATCGTCTACAATGCAGGTTTAGTATGGAATATGTTAGAGCGAAATGAAAAGGTAATCCCCTCCAATCAAGTAGATATACTTTATGCATACTGGGGAAGGGATTATTCACAGTCCATCGACAACAAAACAGCAGAGCAAACCCGTGCGACTAACGCCTTAAACGATTGGAAAAAACAAGCGGAAACTAACCAGAGATTAATCACCGTTTTAGAATATTACAGTGATCATTTCATGTTAAGTGAACTATTTCCACCGTTAGTAAAACGGATAGATGAAGATGTTAAAGCATATCGTAAGTTAAAAATAGATGGTTTACTTAATCTAATTGTGCCAACTCATGAAAAAGGACAAACTTCAGTAATGATGAAAACATATCCATGGAAATGGATTCAACAGTTGAATAACTATTTCTATGCAGGCTTGAGCTGGGGGAAAAGCCGTGACCAACTTTGGAAACAGTTTGGTTCAACACTTGGACCAGATAATGAAAGATATATAGAGGTTTTATTAGAGTTAGAGAAAATAGTCTCCAAACATACGAAATGGAATGTCTCATTATTTCCTGCAAGAGTGGTAGATCCGGAGAAGGTTGGTCATCCAAATGATGCAAGATGGATAATCAAATTCCTAGATGAAATTATTCTGTTCTTTAACAAACAAGATATAGAAGTAGATATGGAACTGCTAATGGTGCAAAACAAAAATAATACTGCTTCGTTTTCAAATGAGGAAATGCTATTGATTTATTTCTACTACTTAAAAGAGTCAGCAGAATTTTATAAGAAAGAATGGACAAAGCTTTTGGAGGGAACTAAATGAATTTTATTGACCTTAACTATTATATGCCATCAAAAAGTAACGCCGAATCCAAGGTTATCACAAAAGATTTAATCGTATATGGCGCAACGCCAGCAGGAATTACTGCAGCCATTCAAGCTAAAAAAATGGGTCTAAGTGTTGCAATCGCAGAATTTAGTAATCATATTGGCGGAATTACGGCCAGTGGATTAGGGGCTACCGATTTAGGTGCGAAAGAAGCAATCGGTGGGTTATCGAGGGAATTTTATCAACGACTGGGTAGCTATTATGGAAAAGAAGAACAATGGACGTTTGAACCGAAAGCAGCAAAACTGATTTTTACGGAATGGGTTAAGGAGCATGATATCCCGATTTATTACCGCCAACATCTAAAAGAGGTAGTCATGGAGGATAGGGAAATTAAAGTGATTATCATGGAAGATGGAAATGCTTTTATCGGTGAATATTTCGTGGATGCAAGCTATGAGGGTGATGTGATGGCCAAGGCGGGTGTTTCCTATTCTGTAGGGCGTGAGTCTAATGAAACGTATAACGAAACGTATAATGGCATTCAATTTGGGTATCCGCATCATAAATTTGAAGTTGCAGTCAATCCTTATGTGATTGAGGGCAACAAAGAAAGTGGTCTGATTCAGGGGATTACAGAAAACATCAATGAAGAGGAAACTAGAGGGGAAGGAGACAAGCGGATTCAAGCATATAATTTTCGAATTTGTTTAACGAAGAATGCAGGTAATCTTATTCCATTTCCAAAACCGTCAAAATATGATCCGGAAAGGTATTTACTTCTATTAAGGTATATTCGCGCTGGGGTTTGGGATGCGATGAATCTTCATACGATGCTGCCAAATGGAAAAACAGATTTAAATAACTATGGAGGATTCTCGACAGACAACATCGGTATGAATTATGATTGGCCAGATGGCAGCTATGAAATACGAGAGGAAATTTTCCAGGATCATGTGAATTATGATATGGGCATGCTATACTTTTTAGCAAATGATGAGCGCGTACCACTATTTGTCCGTCAAGAAGTAGCACAATGGGGATTACCAAAAGATGAATTTGAAGAGACGGGGAATTGGCCACATCAGCTCTATATACGGGAAAGCAGAAGGATGATTTCGGATTATGTGATGACAGATAATAATTGCTTGGGAGAAACTGTAATTGAAGACTCTATTGGACTTGCATCCTATCAAATGGATTCGCATCATGTAAGAAGAGTGCTGTTGGATGGAAAAATTGTAAATGAGGGGGATGTCGAGATCCCTATTTCCCCTTATCCAATATCCTACCGTTCTGTTCGTCCGCGAAAGGAAGAATGTACAAATTTGCTAGTACCTGTCTGTTTATCCAGTTCACATATTGCATACGGTTCTATTCGCATGGAGCCAGTATTTATGATTATTGGGCAATCGGTAGGGATGGCAGCTAGCCTAGCATTCAAGAATAAATTGGCTGTTCAGGATGTTGATTTTGAAGAACTTAAGGCAAATCTTATGAAAGAAAATCAAGTTCTAGTATGGGATAATTCGATTGAGGATGACCCTGTTGAGAGAATGAAGCAGACGTTTGGAAAGGAATAATTATCTTTAGTTCAATTTATTCAAAACACGATTCTATAAATAAAAAGGTTTTCTACAACCGTAGAAAACCTTTTACTTTTAATTAGTAAATGACTCTTCTATAACACGCACATTGTTTATTAGCTTTTCTTTTATTTCTTCAGGTGCATTACTTTTATCAATATGTTTACGGAAATTCTGCAAATGCTTTATAGCTTGTTTTGTATGCTCTTTTCGGTAGTGATGTTCAGCTTGTTTTAAGCTATTTGTTAATTGTTTGAATAAGGAATGCTCGATTTGTCCCGATTCTTCGAGTTCTAATATTTGATCTGTCAATGATGATGTAGTTACTTCTATCGTTACCATTATCGCATTGGTTGCAATCTCTTCCCCATTATAGGAAACAATTGCATGAATTTCAGTACTTCCCGCATTATTACCAGTAAGTTTTCCATCTTCAATTGTTGCAATTGCTGGATTTGAATTTAACCATTCAATCTCAGCTCCAGCTAAATCTGCTCTATTCCCATTTGCTAGTGTGACTTCAAGAGAAATATCAGTTTCATCACCTTGAAGAACTGAATCGCCTTCAATGGAAACAATTGCTTCTTTCAACGGGACAGGTAGTTTGTATAGGTCTGCTCCAGATGCATAATAAATATTTCCTTCATTATCTAAATCCATCAGATTTACTGTATCACCAATTAATTGTTTGCTCATCATTGTTTCTGGATTTATAACGGTAAGTTTACGTCCTGCTGTTGTATATAATAGGCCCTGTTCGTCCCAACGGATAAAGAATGGACGCCATTGGCTCCCTCGATGAACCCCTGAATAGAGTTCCGTACTTTTTATGATCTCCCTTGTTTCGGTATCCATAGCGAAAATTACGGTGTTATCTTTACCAGCTGCATCGATTCCCCAAGCAACTCCCCATAGGTTATTGTCAGGTCCAATGGATAATTCACCAATCATCTCAGGTTTTTCCAAACCTTCTACTTCTAGATTAAATACTTCATAGTCTTCTGTGCTAGTATTATAGGAAAACATTTTTGCTTCTGTTTCAGATGGTTCAATTCCTAGTCCGCCAGAAATGGAAGAGCCGCCAAATAAGATGCCATCTTGATAGGCAAGACCGATAATACTTTGATTCTCGATGATATTTTGGATAGTCCTCCACTGGTTAGTTGGAGAATCATAGATAGTCAATGCTCCACCAAGTCTTCCATAATCAGCAATTGTTCCGATAAATAACTGATCGTTCCCCGATGCAAAAGCAAAAGGTCTGCTTTGATCGTCTCCTATATCATAGACCATTTCAGGATTATCGCCTTCTTTGCCTCCTGAATAATCAAAAGGAATTTCTGGATTATATTTATAGATACGAGCTCCCCCGTAAGTTCCTAAATAGACATCCCCGTTCAAAAATCCTATTCCTTCGATTTGATGTGGATCACGTTCGTGCAAGATATACTCCTCTTTTGAAGTATCATATACACCAAAAGAACCTTGATAGCCTCCCATATAAATATTTTCATCTTCCCCAATTTCTAAGCTTTGAATAGCTAGTCCTTGCATGTCCACTTCCGGATAGCGCACCTCAATTGTGCCTGTCTGTGGATTAAATATCGAATATTCGATTTGATGATGTAATATTGCTAGGACATCAGTACCATCCTCTGTCTTTATCCATTCGAATGCTTTTGCTGGTGTAGCAGGTAACTGCACACGCGGTTCCACTGGTGCTGTTTCATGTGTTTCTAAATTATATGTCCATAATTGAGTGGAATTTTTACTGATAAAATATATAATATTTTCATCATATGGAGAAGGGGAGGAGATTAATCCATCAAATGTATGCTCATCCTCCCAATTCATTGTATTTAATACTTCTCCTGTTGTAGCGTCTATTGTTAATAAAGATGTTCCATAAGCAACAAACAAATTATTTCCATACTCCCAAATATTCGATACGGATGTTGATTCCCCTGTAATTGGCAATGGTATCTCTGTTCTCTCCCCAGTTTCTCGATTCATTTTAATCAGGTGCGCGGTTGTGCCTATTCCAACATAAAGATTTTCTTCTGTTACCCCAATGCCTCTTGCATACAACTGATCCTCAAAAAAAGTACCTAAATCTGTGAACGTATCTGTTTCTATATCAAATTCAAAAACTTTTGCATTAGGATAGGTTGCACCATAAATTTTTCCATCTTCGGTAGCATCTAATTGCCAAACCCAGTTATCGGAAGGATTTTTCCCAACTTGTTCTAACCGCTTTTCATCAACTAGATAACGGTATAGAATTCCATTGTACGTACCAGAAAAATAAACATTACCGTCTGAACCTATTGTCATTCCCCACACGACATCACTGCCTGGTAATGACTCTGAGAAAATTAATTCCCCAGTTTCAGAGTCTGCGGCATAGAAAGTAGCAGGAGATCCATTTGTTGCATAATAAAGTTCCCCATCGCCAATTGCTGCTCCTTGCGTTTTTGCTGCTAAAGCGGCAGGACCAAGATTAATTGGATCACCATAATCAAATGGTAATTCTAATTGATTGGAAGTTTTCTTGAATAATTTTATTTCATCGTAATATCCCTTCATTTTTGATGTAGACGACTGATAAATAAAAATTTTTAAGCCTGTTGCACCGGGTGGAGCATCAGCCTCAACGAATACCTCTTGCCAATCTCCATGAACAATACTATCAAAATACTGTGCTGAATTTTGAATGATATCTCCCTTATCATTCAACCAGCGTAACCAAATTCCTGGCTTACCTTGAAGCTCTTCAACAAATAGGTGGGCAGATAATCGATAGGAATCACCCTCGTTTACCTCGATTGCCTGACTGAAAAGACCAACGACACCAGTATTATCTACTGCAAGGCTTCTATTTCCTTCATAAACGATTTCTTCTGATATTGCCATTCCTTCTTTAAATCCACCTGTCCAATATTCCCAGGAAGGTAAGTCATTTTCAGTAGAAGGTAGTGTTTCAAAGTCACCATTCTGAACTTGAACTTCCTGCCATTCATCATTAGCTTCTACCGATGATGTTGAGTTGAATAATGTAGCAGGAATGAGTGAGAAGATCAGTAACATAGAAAGTGAAATTGAAAATAATGGGAAGTACTTTTTGTTCATATTTTTATTCCTCCTAAATTAGGGTGATGTTTAAAACACCACCCTATTTGTCTAGCAATACCTGTCAATAAGCCCCCTGCAGAATAAAGGTTTACTACATAGTTATGTTAAAATTCGATTAATTCTAGCGAGCTTTCTATTTCCTTTTTGGCATCAGCTGTAATTTCGGATTGGTGAGCCTCTTCCAAATGTTTAAATGCTTTTTGTACAAATTTTTCGGCTTGTTGTAGTCTATCCATGTCACGATGATGAATAGCTTGCTTCATCGAATGAATTAACTTTTTACTCAAGGAGTGTTGGATATTTCCATCCTTTGTTTGCTGCTCGATTAAATCGAGTATTATTTCCAGTGTCACTTTTTCCATTACTTCTATTTTCATCACATTAGATCCGTCAGCATAGTAGACGTTCCCGTCGTCGCCGATTGTCATCAGTTCCGTTTCAGCTAATGTTTCTGACTCTAGTGTACTCGGATCTACCACAGTCAACTTCCCTGCCAATGTCGTATACATTAATCCATCCTCACCCCAACGGATATGAATTGGGCGCCATCTGCCATAATCAATTACATCAGGATAAATATTCTTGCTCTTTACAATTTCTAATGTATCTGGATCTATTGCAAAGATAATTCCGTCAGCTGCTGACCACAATAACCCATCAGGTCCAAGACTCATACCACTAATCATTTTTGGCTGAACGGCTGCATCAGGTATTTCAGGGACAAACTCAGTTAATTTCTCTTCTCCTTCAATATCCCAAACGAAGATTTTCGCTGCAGTTTCGGTTGGATCAATTCCTAATCCACCTGCAATCGTTGTCGAACCGTAAAGCGTTCCATCTTTCTCTGCAAGCCCGGCTATAGCTTGATTGTGGATGACATTCTCGTAAACAACTGTATTTTCAATTGCTGTTGGATTAAGTGCGGTTAAAGAGCCACCAAGCTTACCATAGTCTGGTATCGTTCCAATAAATAGTTTATCCTGTACAGGTGTCATGATAAATGGACGATCCTGGTTTGGGATGTCGTAAATTTGTTTTGGGGCTAGAGTTGGCTGCGTTACATCCAGCTCAAAGACAGTAGCTCCTGGATATACGCCAGAATACATTTTATCTCTAAGTGCTGCCATCCCCTCTGCTTGTCCTAAAGCAAATGCTTCTGATTTACTTGTTTCAGGATCTAATGCAGCAGCTTTTCCACCAGGATACCCGCTTAGATAGATATTTCCATCTGGTCCTTTTTCTAATGTTTGAATAGGAATTGGATTGCCTACAATCGGAAATTTAATGGTTTCCACTTTTTTCGTTTCTAAATTCATGTACGTTACATCGCCGCCGAATTGTACGGTAACTAATGATAAGCCAGGAAAGTCAGGATTATCAGGTCGCTCAACCCATGTTGTATTACGTAAAAATGTACCAAATACAACACCAGTATCAACTGCTTCAAGTGTAGTTAAGTTGACTTCTTGAAGGCGATTATTTTGCAAAAAGTATACCTTATTACTTCCAGGCTGTCCGTCAACTAACCGTAATCCTTTATTATTAAGATAGTAGGTGTCACTCCATTTTTCTGCTTCTGTGTCATAAAACAAAAGTGCATTATTTCCGCCGCCTACACCTGCGATAATATATTTTCCAGCTGCATCAAGCTGCCAAACACTGCTGCCATGAACGATATTGCTTGGTAATTCGATCTTTTCATATTCACCTGTTTCAACATTCAATTTGACAATGTGGTTGTCCACACCGACTCCTAAATATAAATATCCGTTAAGGTAGGCGGTGGAACGAGTGTAGCTTTGCCCAGGTGCGACATTTCCGTAATCCCTCATTTCACCTGTGCTCGGGTCATAACTTCCTGCCTTTGCATTTGGAAAGGAACCAAAATAGACTCTACCTTCTTCATCATGCGATAATCCGTATATGACACTTTCTCCAATACCACCCAGATTTATTACTTCCTTTGTTTCAGGCGAATACTCATAAAGACTGCCATTTCCTCCAATATAGACATTTCCATTTGGAACTGTAATGTGTGTCCATGAGCTTGAACTGCCCTCGAGTGGGTAAGTCCGAATTACCTCTTGGCTGACAAGATCGACTACCTGAAAGACTGCTGGTTCTCCAGTTACCGTAGTATACATCACATCTCTTCCGTCTTCTTTTCCATAAGTTGAATCGTAAAGTGCAACACTTTGAATAGGAGAACCTAGATTAACAGGGTCACTGAAATTTGTTCCAATTTCTGCTGATACAGTTCCTGGGTAAGGCAGAATTGTAATCAGTACAAGTAATAAAGAAATAAATAAAGCTGGAATTGTTTTTAGGTTACTTTTCATTAATTAAACTCCCTTCCATTATTGTGTTAATAAGCTGCGGGAAATAAAGTTCTTGTTTTATTAAAACCTCCTCTCAAATATTAAAGGTTCAATTACAAGTGATGAGTTTCTGATTGATAACGCTTTCAATAATGCTGACTGAAAGCTACAGAACGGAATATTTTTCTCTTAATAATATTCATAAATTAATTCTGTTCAATATACAAGTCTTTAATTAGACCATAAGTTATATGGGACATAAGCCCATACGTAAAATCAGTAAAAGTAGTATAAAAGGTGCAGCCAATGAAGGTTGCACCCGTTTCTAAATTCTATGTAACTAATTTATCCCTTTTCGAATTTCAATTCTTCTAAATGCCCGATTACTGATCCAAGTGCTAATAACAGCGAGTACACTTCCTGTAAATAAGGGAAAAAGGTTGGAAAGATATGAAATTCATGTTCCTGTTTAGGCCACATTTTAACAATTGTAAACATTGCTCCTGTTGCTGAAAAAAGGCCAAACACAAATACTCCGATACATGTAAATAATATCCAAAGTAGATTTAAATAACCTACTATTAACATCCATAATGCAAGCATATTAAATTTGAAAGAACTCCTCCTTTAAAAACCAACTATACGTTAACTTTATCGTAAATTTAGTTTAATGAAAGTATTTTTATTATATTTTCAGATATTACGTAATGTTGCTATTAAAGACAATTTAGAGACTTGTCACTTGTACAAAAAAATCCTAATATAAAGTTAGTAAATAGGAGGAGATGGAGACTTTAAGATAGCTTATGCTATGCAGTAACTAATGATAGCGTTTTCAGTTATTTGGAATTACTCATAAAATAGGAAACTGTATGCGCTAAAGGAGGTGAAGAATCGTATAGATTTGGGGTCTTAATCCAGGTTGTATCTTTTTAAAAATAGGGGGATTAGCTTATGCAAAGGAAAATTAGATTTCTGGTACTACTACTTATGATGGGACTTGTACTTGCTGCATGTAAGTCGGAAGGTAAGGAGACATCAGGAACTGGTGGGGATGGAGAAGTTTCTGGTGAAATAACCGTTTGGGCACACCCTTATACTGCTGGGCCGGAAACAGAAAGTACAATGTGGGATGAGATGATTGCTTCTTATGAAGACGAATTTGACGTTAAAGTAAATTTTGAGACAATACCGTGGGATAATCGTGATCAGAAAATACTTACAGCTCTAGCATCTAACAACGGGCCAGATGTTTTTTATGCTATTCCAGATCAAATGCCGCAATATGCTGAAGAGGGCATGTTATTAAATCTTGATCCTTATTTGGAAGACAATGATATGGATGATTTTGTAGATACAGCACTAGTTGCGACAAAGTGGAAAGATAAAACATACGGCCTTCCAATATTACAAGAGGCAAGTACATTTTTTTATAATGTTGATGTGATTAAAGCGATAGGAGAAGATCCAAATAATCTTCCGAAAACATGGGATGAGTTTGAAGAATGGGCTGAAAAAGCGAAAGCTAACGGGTTTTATGCAATGAGCTATCCGGGTGGTGGATCGATGAATGGGACGTTGTATCCTTGGCTTTGGCAGGCAGGCGGAGATGTTATTACCGAGGATAATGAAGTTTTGTTAAATAGCCCTGAGGGTTTAGAATCATTTGAGTTTATTAATAACATGTATCAGAAAGAATGGATTCCAAAAGATTCAATAACAGCAATGGAGCATAATGCATTATGGTTAGGTGGGGATATTTTAGCTGTAATGGGATCTGCAAATTTAATTGCTGAGTTACAAAATAGTGATTTTAATTTTGTGATTTCACCGCCTTTAATAAATAAGGAACAATTAACTTATGGTACTACTGGAATGTTTGTCGTTCCTTCTAATAGTGATAATCCAGACGCAGCTGCCGAGTTTGTTAAAACAATAACAAATGCAGAAAATCAAAGAATATTTAATACCACAACAAGGTTTATTCCTGCAAGGGAATCTGCCAAAGATATCTTTGATAATGATGAATATATGAGTCAGATAGCATCTAACACACAATACGCTCTGCCTGGAGTTATCCACCCAAAAGGTCGATCAATTATGCCATTAATTGGGGCAGAATTACAGGCAATGATGGCAGGTAAGAAAACGCCACAGGAAGCAATTGATGCTGCAGAAAAGGCAATTGAAGAAGAGCTCGGTAAATAAAGCAAGACGGGGGAAATTTACTCAAATAAAGGGGAAACTTAAATGTCTAAAATAACTATTCTTGGAGCAGGAAGTACTGCATTTGCAAAAAATATACTGGGAGATTGCATGACTGTGGAATCACTTCAAGAATTTGAATTTGCATTATATGATATTAATCCTGAAAGATTGAGAGATTCTGAAGCAATGTTGACTAATTTAAAGGAAAACCTTCAATCGAATGTAAATATTGTTTCCTATACTGACCGTAAAGAGGCCTTAAAAAATGCGAAATATGTAATAAACACGATTCAGGTTGGTGGTTATGATCCAAGTACAATAATAGATTTTGAGATACCTAAAAAATATAATTTGCGTCAAACAATTGCAGATACAGTAGGAATTGGCGGAATTTTCCGCAGTTTGCGGACTGTTCCGGTCATCATGGATTTTGCTAGAGATATGGAAGAGGTTTGTCCAGATGCATGGTTCTTAAATTATACAAATCCAATGGCGACGTTGACTGGTGCTATGTTGCGGTATACAAATATTAAAACAGTCGGATTGTGCCACAGTGTTCAAGTGTGTGCTAATAGACTGCTGAAATCTCTGGAGATGTCTACTGACAATGTACAGTGGAAGATTGCAGGAATTAATCATATGGCATGGTTGTTGGAGATTACCCGTGATGGAAAAGATTTGTATCCGGAAATCAAGAAAAGAGCTAAAGAAAAGCAAAAATCTCAACATGATGATATGGTTCGCTTTGAATTAATGGAATATTTCGGTTATTACATTACCGAATCTTCGGAGCATAATGCCGAATATCATCCGTACTTTATTAAAAGTAAGTACCCGGAGTTAATTAATCGTTTTAATATTCCATTGGATGAATATCCAAGAAGATGTATAAATCAAATAGAAGGCTGGAAAAACATGCGTGAAGATCTGGTAAATAATAAAAATCTTTTGCATGAACGTACACATGAATATGGTTCACGCATCATCGAGGCAATGGAAACAGATGTACCTTTTAAATTTGGGGGTAATGTTTTGAATACTGGTGGGCTGATTAGTAATCTGCCAGAAAAAGCATGTGTAGAAGTCCCATGTTTAGTTGATGCAAGCGGTGTTGCTCCTACCTATATTGGAGAACTGCCAGAACAATTAGCAGCCTCAAACCGGACAAATATTAATACGCAACTACTTACAATAGAAGCAGCAATGAATAGAAAAAAAGAATATATTTATCAAGCTGCAATGTTGGACCCGCATACAGCAGCCGAATTATCACTAGATGATATCGTTTCATTATGTAATGACCTAATTGAAGCACATGGTGATTGGTTGCCGAAGTTTAATTAATTTATTAATGATCGAGGAGGCTCTTTAATGAAAATAGGTATATATCGCACCCTCATAACCATGATGTGCTTACTATTCACTATAGCTGGTTTTGGAGGAACAACGGTTTCGGCGGCAGAAAGCAAGCTTTCGCAGAAAAATTATGGGAGCCCTGAGGAACTTCTATATCCCAATAATTATACGGTAGCTGTGTTTAACGGCACGGTCGGCAAGGAAGACGGGCATAATGTGCTTTATGCCACGGCGAAAGGAAAGCCGGGTTATTTGAATGTCATCGACCTGGATGATTACAAGCTGCTCCGAAGCATTCCAATCGCTCCATCGGAAAGCTCGTGGGCACACACCATAGCACCAGACGGATCGTTATACCTGGCTGCTGATGGAAGCGGAGCGAAGTTATGGAACTACTCTCCTGTAACGAAAACTCCAGTGCTGGTAGCCGAATTTGGTGGGCAATCCGTACCGAACAGCATTACAACGGATGAGAAGGGACGTGTTTACGTTGGTACTTATCCAGGAGGCAAGGTGTTTCAGTACGATCCTGTAACCAAGCAAACGAAAGATTACGGCCGGATGATAGGCGCTTTAGACCAGGAATATGTTCGTTCGATTGCTTACCAGGGCGGATTTATTTATGCAGGTACAGCTCATAAGCAAATTGTCAGGGTCAATCTTGAAACCGGAGAAAAAATCAATATTGCGGGTTCCCTCAATGTAAAAGAAGACACGGTATATGACTTAAGCACCATTGATGACCGTTATTTATTAGCTCGTTATACGGACGGCAGTGGGATTCCGGGAGAAGGTTTTATTTACGATACGCAGACGGAAACTTGGCTCGACGTTGTATTAGAAAATCTAGTGGGGCTCCATGCTACGGATTCATTGGATGGAAAATTGTATTTCCTGGCCGACAAGCAGGTGAAAACATTCGACTTGACCAGCCACCAAGTAGAATCGACTGGCATGACATACGGAAGCGGGTTCCGGGGGGTGGATTGGGTTGAGTTTCCAAACAAGCCTGAGCTGCCCGGTAAAAATTTAGTAACCGTTCGTTATGATGGCGGTGTAACAGTCATGAATATTGAGACAAAGCAGGTACATTCCTATCCCCCTATTATTCCAGGATTGCCAGGGGTCGTTAACCAACTTAGTGCGGTCTCCGAAACCCAGTTGATAGCGACAGGCTCGCAGGCGAGATCTTCTCTTGTCGATCTGGAAAGTAATACGACTCAACCGTTTAATATTGGGCAGGCGGACAGTGTATATACAGTAGGGAACAAAGTATATTTGGGCGTTTATCCAGAGGGCGCCTTATACGAATACGATTTATCCGCGGAACCGAGCAGTACGAATCCGAAAAATCTGGCGGTACTAGGTAACCAACAAGAACGGCTTGTTAACATTACGGGCGGAAATGACAAAATCTATATTTCGACGATTTCCGGATATGGAACCTTGGGAGGTTCTCTAACGGTGTATGATCCTTCAACCGGGGAAACCGATGTACATCGGAACGTTGTCGAAAACCAAAGCGTACTAAGCACGACGTACCATGATGGCAAGCTATTTGGCTCTACAACTATTCGCGGCGGTCTTGGCTCAGAGCCGACTGAAGCTGAAGCTAAAATTTTTGTTTGGGATACGGAAAAGGAAGAAAAAATCACTGAATTTACGCTTCGTATTCCAGGCTTAGATAAGCCGATATTTATCGGAGATCTCTCACTAGGGCCTGACGGATTGATCTGGGGAGCTTCTCATGAGTTTATTTTCGCGATTGATCCAAATACATTCCAAGTTGTAAAAAGCAAGAAAATGTATCCGAAACTGAATTTTAGTCACTGGGCCCACCATCCGCTTCGGTGGTCTGAGGACGGACTGCTTTATGTTCTCTTCAATAACAAGCTAACCGCGATTGATCCGGAAACATTGGAGTCACGTACACTGACTGATGCGTCGCGTTTTGATTTAGGTCAGGACGGTCACGTGTATTTTACAGATGCACAGACGAACACCATTCTTTACCGAATGGAAGTGGACGGGGAGATCAAGGAGCCGTTCCCGAACGTTTCGGTTCCTGTGAGTAACGCCGGTTTTGAAGAGGGCGGAAGCACGAGTGCTATACCGGGATGGAGTCCACTCTTTGCTACTGGTGATGGCTACACTTATGAGCTTAGCAGCGAGAGGAGCTTCACGGGCAACTATAGCTTAAAGACGACAGATACGCTACGGACAGCTTCTGTGGCCGTCATTAGCGACAAGATTCCTGTAATTCCTGGAGAAGAATACGAAGCAGGAGTCAATTTGTACATTGAATCAGGTCAGCCAGGCTTTATGTTTCGCTTCTATGACAAGAACAACACTGAGATCTCGACACTGGAAACGCATTTAGACGAATCCCGGTTATCACAGTGGCAGCAGGTAATGCTTAGAGGCAAGGCACCTGCTAATGCGGCCTATGCTAAATTACTAGCCGTTACGTCGCGTTATAATATATCTGAAGCCTACTATGACGATTTCACCGTAAAAGTTAAGGATAAGGTTGTTCCAGTGTCGCTCGCAAGCTTCGACCCAGCTCCAAATGAGAACGGCTGGAATAACAGCGATACCGTTGTTTCGATTGCAGCAGACAATGCCTATTCGATCACTTATTTAGCCAAAGGCGCACAAACTGTTGACCAAGTGACAGAAAAGGGAAATGCAGTTCAAGTTCCTATAACTCAGGAAGGAAAAACGACGCTCACGTATTACGCTACGAACTATTCCGGTGTTCAAGAAGAGCCGCAAACGCTTGAAGTGAGCATCGATAAGACTGCCCCGGTTGTTCAATTTACAGCTTTGCCGGAGTATTCCGTATCAGAGGCTGTCAAAATTAGCTGCACGGCATCAGACCCCTTGTCCGGTTTGGCTGACGATCCGTGCACAGGACTGTTAATAGAGCGTCCAGCCTACGAGCTTGAGCCAGGAAGCCATGACATTACCGTCACAGCCGAAGACAAAGCCGGCAATAAAGCATACAAGACCTTCACCTTCCAGGTCACTGTGACATACGAGGGGCTGGCTGAGCTTGCTCGTCAGTTTGCAGGTGAGGATACCGGGCTTGCTAATGCGTTGTCAAGTAAGCTTGAAAATGCGCAAGACGCAGAGGAACGCGGAAATGAAAGCGCAAAGGCTGGAATGATTCAAGCATTTATCAACCAGGCAGAAGCTCAAAGCGGTAAGAAATTAACAGAGGAGCAGGCTCAAATTCTTATCGAACTGGCAGGTTATTTATAAAAGAAAAAACTGTAAGCTTTAAGCCTATCAGATTTCAGGTATACCATCCTGATTCTGATAGGCTTTTTTGCAATCGTAAAAAACACAACCTGTTATAAGTAGCTCCATAGTTGCAGCAAGAAGATACGTTGTAAGATGGGGAAATAAATAATAACGAAGAAGTGAGGTGAAGCTGGTGGGAAGTTCAGCTCCAGCAAGATTCAGCATTTGCCCCCAGCCCACAAATCCGTGCAGCAGATTTGGAGTAAGTTATGGAAATTCAAGATTTTGTGTTTTTCAACTTTTCAAGGTATCTTGCTCTTTATCATTTATAAATATATTCCGCTGTTTAGTTCGGTATTGTTATCCTACTTAATTATTAGGATTACAACTTCCTAAAAGTTGTAAGCAGTTCCTAGATAACTAACTTATTCCTTTTCGAATTTCAATTCTTTTAAATGCCCGATTGCTAATCCAAGTGATAACAAAAGTTAATACACTACCTGTAAATAACGGAATAATGCCCGGTATGAGAGTAACGATAAAGTATAAAGCAGCGAAAGACAGTGCAATCGAAAGTGTTTCGATCGGAGAGGTCACTGCGATTAAAAATGCTTGTTTAATATATTGAAAGAATTTTAAGTCAAAATGAATGTAAACCGGGAAGAAAAAGAGCAATGTGATGACGTATGCAATTAGAATCAACACCAATACTGGAAATAGAAAAGATAACTTTCCACTATTTATCTGTAAAAAAGTTAGATCGTAAAACAAAACATACCCAACAATCGTAAATAGTACTGCATATCCGTTTAATTTGAAGAATTCCTTCTTGTAAATCTTCCAAAAGGCCGGGAATATGCGAAAGTCTCGTTCCTGTTTAACCCACTTCCTCACGATGGAAAACATTGCTCCTGTTGCTGGAAAGAAGCCAAACACAACGGCTCCGATACTTGTAAATAATATCCAAATTAAATTTAAATAGCCTACTTTTAACATCCATAATGCAATTGTATTAAACTTGTCCCAGCTTACCAATAATTCCCCCTCCTTTAAAAATCAACTATACGTTAACTTAACCGTAAATTGCAAATACTTTTTCATCTTTAAACGACAACATTCCTGTAGTATTTTCTGATATTATCCAATATTCCTATTAAAGACACTTTAGAGACTTGTCACTTGTCCAAAAAAATCTTAATATAAAGTTAGCAAATACAATGAGATGAAAGCTTAATAACACAATAATGTTAACGCTTTCCTGTTTTTGAATTACTTATATTAGGAGGCAACTGTATGATCTAAGGAGGTGTAAAGTCGTTTAAAAATAATTTGTAAATCTAGGTTGTATATTTTAGTAGATAAGAAAGTATAACGACTTTCTTACTACATAAGTGCAACTAAGGCTGTCACCTAAAAGCCTGGTGACAACCAAGTTTTCTAAAAAAATAGGGGGTTTAGTTTATGCGAAAGAGAATTGGATTTCTTGTGATGCTACTTACGCTGGGACTAGTATTAGCTGCTTGCAACTCGGATGGTGAGGAAACAGCTGGAACTGGTGGGGATGGAGAGGTTTCTGGAGAAATAACTGTTTGGGTACATCCTTACACAGGTGATGCAGAAGCGGAAAAAGAAATGTGGGATGGAATAATCGCTAGATATAATGAGGAGTTTCCTGAAGCTAAGGTAAATATTGAGACGATTCCATGGTCTAACCGAGATCAAAAAATATTAACTGCACTTGCAGCAAACAATGGTCCAGATGTATTCTATGCGATTCCTGACCAAATGCCACAATATGCAGATGAAGGAATGCTGCTTGAGCTTGATCCTTATTTAGAAGGCTATGATATGGATGATTTTGTTGATTCAGCTTTAGTTTCAACTACATGGAAGGATAAAATGTATGGCCTGCCAATTCTGCAAGAGGCATATACTTTCTTCTATAATGTAGACGTAATTGAAGCAATTGGTGAAGACCCAGAAAATCTGCCAACAACTTGGGAAGAATTCGAAACATGGGCTGAAAAAGCAAAAGAGAAAGACTTCTATGCACTTAGCTATGCTGGTGGCGGTTCGATGAATGGAACATTATATCCGTGGATATGGCAAGCAGGTGGGGATGTTATTACCCAGGATGACGAAGTCTTGATAAATAGTCCTGAAAGTGTGGAGGCATTTGAATTCATCAACAACATGTATGAAAAAGGCTATCTTCCTGAAGATTCGATCACTGCAATGGAGCATGATGCATTATTTCAAGGTGGACAAATGCTAGCAGTCCTCGGGTCAGGGATTTCATTAACGAATTTACAAGCAATTGAGGATTTTAATTTCGTAATCGCACCACCGTTACAAAATAAAGAGCAAGTAACGTATGGTACGACAGGAATGTTCGTTGTTCCTTCAAATAGTGATAACCCTGATGCAGCTGCAGAATTTGTGAAAGTAGTGACAAATGCAGATAGTCAAAGGGATTTTAATACGGTAACACAATATATTCCAACAAGAGAATCTGCTAAGGATATCTTTGATAGTCAAGAATATCTAAGCCAACTTGCAACATATACGGAATTTGCATTACCTGGCGTAATTCATCCAATAGGACGCAACATTATGCCGTTAATTCAAGCAGAAGTACAAACGATGATGGAAGGTAAGAAGACACCAAAAGAAGCAGCAGATGCAGCCGCAGCAGTGATTGAAGCGGAACTAGCTAAATAGACTAAAAGCAAGCAAGCATATCAATTCGATGTGCCTACTTTAGAATTTAACAGAGAGTATTGGTCCAACTATCAGATCAAACTCTCTGTTACTAACTTTCATATGAAATAAGGTGATTACGCTGGAGAATATTAAAGAGAATAATAGTTTTGCATCTGATCAATTACCTAAGAAGAAAAATGCAAACAAAAGGAAATTACCTTTTAAACAAAGAATAAAACGTGAATGGGACAGAAATGCCATCGTATATATTTTTCTAATTCCTGCACTGATTCACTTTCTGATCTTTCAAATCATTCCATTCGCGTATAGTTTTGTTTTAACATTTTTGGATTGGAAGATTATTGGAGACTCCGAATTTGTCGGGCTGAAAAATTGGATTCAGTTTTTTAATGATGATCTAGCTTGGAAAGCAATTTGGAATACGGTATTGTTTTCGATTTATTATATTTTACCAACAATGGCTCTTGGGTTAATTTTAGCATTAGTTATTAATATGAAGGTCAAGTTTACGGGCTTTTTTAAAGGGATATTTTTCCTTCCTGTTGTGACGTCTTTTGTTGTTATCGCTGGTATTTGGGGTTGGTTATTCAGAGGGACGGATTCAGGGCTCATTAACTTTCTGATTGGTTTCATCGGAATTGATATACAATTGTTTCTATCGGATTCCGGGCAGGCACTGATGGTACTTGCGGGATTAAGTATATTCAAGGTTGCAGGAAGTACGATGATTTACTATTTTGCAGGTCTGCAATCAATCCCTAGGGAATTATATGAAGCGGCTCGGATCGATGGGGCATCTCCGGTTAAAATATTCTGGAGGATTACATTTCCCCTTTTGAAACCAATTCACTTTTATGTATTAATCGTAACAACAATCGGTTCCTTTCAAATCTTTGATTCGGCATATTTACTAACAGGTGGTGGACCAAACTATTCTACAACGACAATCGTATATTATTTATATCAACAAGGATTTGCTGGGCTTAATTTAAGCTATGCAGCTGTTTTGTCTTATGCGTTGTTCTTTATTATTTTGATAATTTCACTAATACAGAGAAAATATCTTGGTAAAGAGGACAATATATACTAATTTCAACCTTCTTTTGAAAGGAGAATAAACAGATTGATTAAGAAAATTATCTCATATACGGCGTTAATACTCCTAGGCTTTACTTTCCTTCTGCCATTTATCATTATGGCTCTAGGATCACTTAAGGAAACACAATTTGCACAATTAGATCCACTTTTTTGGATACCAGATGATCCAACCTTAAGTAACTTTCAATACCTTTTTAACGATGGAATGTTTTTAAGGTGGATTTTTAACTCGTTTGTGATTACGATCATCCCAGTTTTTAGTCAGATGTTATTTGCAGGAATATTAGGTTATATTTTTGCAAAAAAACAATTCCCTGGGAAGGAAGTAATCTTTTGGATATTTATGGCAGTGATTATGGTACCACAACAGCTGTTAATCATTCCGAAGTACATTATGTTTTCGGATTTCGGTTGGATCAATACGTATTGGGCATTGATTGTTCCTGAACTTTGGGCGATTATGGGTGTGTTTTTAGTAAGGCAATTTATGCAGGGTATTCCAGTTGAATTGGAAGAGGCTGCACGTATTGATGGTGCAAATGATATTAAAGTTTTCTTCAAAATCATTTTCCCGCTATCAATGCCTGTCATTGCAACGGTTGGAACATTTGCATTTATAAGTAACTGGAATGACTTATTTCAACCATTAATTTATATGACACAAGAAAAAATGTTTCCTGTAACGGTTGGGTTAGCATCGTTACTAGGCAAGGAAGGGAACTTTGGGATTGAAATGGCTGGGGCGACCCTTTCGTTTATTCCTACTTTCTTGATTTTCTTGTTCTTCCAAAGATATTTCACAGAAGGAATTCAAATGTCAGGAATGAAGTAAGAAAGGTGGAAAAGAATGAAGGATTTGACGATAGGCATGATAGGTTTAGATACTTCTCATGCGCTTGCTTTTGCAAGGTTACTGAATGATCCAGAAGAAACCTATCATGTAAAAGGGGCGAGGGTGGCGATTGCATATCCAGGGGGGACGGAAGATTTTGAACTAAGCAGGTCACGAGTTGGTGGCTTTACGAGCGAACTGCGTGATCGCTTTGGTGTTTCAATCGCCGATACGATGGAAACCGTCGCAGAAAAAAGTGATGCCATATTATTAGAATCTGTTGATGGCAGAGTTCATTTGGAGCAGTTAAGGCAAATTATTTCTTATAAGAAACCTATTTTTATCGATAAACCATTTTGTTTGAGCACAAAGGATGCGAAGGAAATGGTTCGTCTTTCAGAACAATATCAGACACCAATAATGAGCACTTCTGCTCTCCGGTTTTCTGAAGGATTGACTAGGGTATTAGATAATCAATCAAAAGGAGAAATTATTGGTGCAGATTGTTTTGGTCCGATGGAATTGCAGGAGGAGCAGCCGGGCTTCTTTTGGTATGGAATTCATTCAGTCGAAATGCTGTTTACGATTTTAGGTGAAGGGTCAGAGCAGGTAGTAACGGTGAAAAACGATGATTATGATCTACTTACTGGTGTTTGGAAAGACGGTCGGATTGGGACGGTCCGAGGAAATCGAAAGGGAAATTTTCAATTTGGAGCAATGGTTCATTTTGAAGAAGGAAGCGAGTTTGTTTCAATACATTCTGAGCAGAAGCCGTATTACGCTAGTTTACTAGAGCAAATCATGTTTTTCTTTGAAGATGGTGTATCAAGGGTTCCTTTAAGTGAGACAAGAGAGATTATTCGATTTATAGAAGCGGCTAATGAGAGTAGAGAATCTGGTAAATCTGTTTTGATTTAGCACATAATTTATAAAAGAAGGTGTAAATGTGAGGCAAATTCAATTTGGAATTATTGGAGCGGGAATCTTAGCACCGCTTCATGCGAATGCGATTTACTCGAACCGGCGTGCGAATCTTGCGGCGATTGTGGATATTGATCTTCAAAAAGCTAATAAATTAGCTAAGGAATACAACATTGAGAAAGTATTTACTGACTATGAAAAAATGCTATTAGAACCAATTGATGTCGTATGTCTATGTGTTCCTAGCGGGATGCATGCAGCAATAGCAGTGAGATGTGCAGAAATGGGTAAACATGTTTTGACCGAAAAGCCTTTAGATATTACGTTTGAAAATATGGATGAGATGATTAAAGCTTGTAAAAATTCAGGGGTGAAACTTGGTGCGGTATTTCAGCGGAGGACATTGCCACATTTCTTAGCAGCTAAAAATACACTTGATTCCGGCGCAATTGGTGACTTAATGATGATTCAAGCTTATTTAAAATATTTCCGTTCTGATGAATATTATGCTAGCGCTGGTTGGCGTGGAAAGTGGGAGCTTGATGGAGGTGGTGCACTCATGAATCAAGGGGTACATGGTATCGACCTTTTGCAATGGATTGGTGGGGAAATTGAAAGTGTAATGGCATACACGGCGACACTTGCTCGAAAAAAAATCGAAGTAGAAGATACCGCAGTAGCGATTTTAAAATTCAAAAATGGAGCCCTTGGAACAATTCAAGGTGCAACGTCTATATTTCCAGAACAAGAGACGAGTATTGAAATAAATGGAGATAAAGGAACATTAAAAGTGAGCGATACAAATGTAGAAATCTGGGAAGCTGTAAACAATGAAAATAGGAAACCATCATTACCAGCGTCTGATCACGATGGGCATGCAATTATTATTAATGACATGGTCGATGCTGTCTTAGATGATCGTGAACCAATGATAACTGGGATTGAAGCACGTAAATCGGTAGAAATTATTTTAGCAATCTACGAATCAGCAAAAATAAGCAGGGAAATTAAACTCTCTGAATTCCACCCATTTAGCAGTTAAGTCTGTTCAAAAAGGAGTCTATTAGAATGCAAATATCAGCTATTGATGTATTTCCAGTACACTTACCAATGTTACAGAGCTTTTCGATATCAGGTGGCAAAGTGGGGGATAAAAATGCTGGTGCACCACATGTATATGTCAAGATAACAACAGATGATGGAGTAGAAGGCTGGGGTGAAGCTCGTCCAAGCCATAGGTGGAGCTATGAAACCATAGAAACGGTAGTAACAACGATTAACAACTATTTTGCAGATGCACTAATAGGAGTTTCAATTTTTTCACTCGATGAAATTCATTACATTATGGATAAGCAGATCGCTTCAGGTATTACTAGGGGGCAACCAATTGCGAAAGCTGCAATTGATATGGCTGTTCTGGATGCAATTGCAAAAACCAACCATCAGCCACTCGTTCATAGTTGGTTTACCAAGCCGCAAAGTACAATCAATCTTTCCTACTTAATAAGTGTATCAAATGAAAGAGAGGCGGCTGAGAAGGCACGAATTGCGAAAGCAGGAGAGTATAAAGGTGTAGATGTCAAAATAGGGATAGATCCGGACAAGGATTTAGCTATATTAAAGACGATAAAGGAGATTTTACCCGATGTGTATTTCCGGGTTGATGCAAATCAAGCCTATCATTTAAAGGATGCAATGAGACTTAGTAAAGCAATGGAGGAAATTGAAATAAGTGTTTTTGAACAACCACTGGCTGCTGGTGATTTAATTGGCCATGCGAAGCTACGTGAATTTACAACCATTCCGATTGCCTTGGATGAAAGTATTTGGACACCAGCAGATGTCGTTCGCGCGATTCAATTAGGAGCTTGCGATACAATTGTAATTAAGGTAACAAAAATGGGTGGTTTATCACGCGCAAAACGTTGTGGTGATATTGCTCAGGCGGCCGGTCTCGAATTACTTGGCGGCGGTTTGACGGAATCTTCATTAGGCTTATATGCTGGGGCACACTTATTTCATGCGCTGGGTATATCGACACCAGTCGATTTAAATGGACCATTATTTTTGGAGGATGATCCATCTCAAACAAAGGCTACTATTCGTGAGGGAGCAGTGAAACTACCGGTTGGGATAGGTATTGGATGGGAAGTCGATAAAAAGAAGATGGATCAATTTTCTATCGACTTGTAGATAATATACTTTAATCGTAAATCAGGAAATGTTTTACTATGGATTAGATTGTATTATCTTCAATAAAACTAAGACGATATATCCGACGTGGTCTTCCTTTATGTGTTACCTTTTCTTCACCAACAATATCTACCAGTTCAGCATCCATCCATTTTAAAAGGATTCTGTGCGCACTTCTCGTTGTAACGTTTAATGTTGAAGCAAGTTCTTGAGCGGTATAATCATATTTCTTATGTCTTGCAACGCGGGCCATAAGTTTTGTCATGTATGCTGCCGACATACCAGCTTTTTCAGCCTTGTCTAGAAGTCCAGTATCTGTAATAGCTAAGTCATATCTTTCATATTGTGTATTGGTAGAAATGTCGACAGGTCCTAAAACGCTTCGATCTTCTCGGACAATATAGCAAATATTTCCGCCTAATTCTTTCGATTGGCGTAGAGCTAAACGAGCGTGACTTCCTGCTTCGGCAGCGGTGCTGCCGAAGCCTACACCAACACTTAATGTAATGCCGAATTCACCTTTGGTTTCTTTTAGTAATGGGATAAACTTGTAACCTCTTGTTTCCCGTTCGAAAATGCCACGGGTGGTTATAAAAGAATATTCTTCACCACCTGAATTAATGAGGTGGCCATCAAGCTGTTTCGTATAATCAAGCAGCATTTGTTGTATTTGCAATTTTAATATTTGCACATCATGCTCAGACGTATATTTTTCTATTACTCGATTAAAATTGTCAATATCAATGATACCAAAAACGATTTGTGATTCTTTATTTCTTCGGGTATCTGCCGCCAAAAGTGCGCGCTCTAAAGAAACAATCATGTCCTGCTGTGTTGGAATTACCCACTCATTCGGGATATCAAGCTCAGATAGTTGGGTT
Source organism: Oceanobacillus zhaokaii (assembly GCF_003352005.1). Taxonomy (GTDB): domain Bacteria; phylum Bacillota; class Bacilli; order Bacillales; family Amphibacillaceae; genus Oceanobacillus; species Oceanobacillus zhaokaii. The sequence continues at coordinate 3,473,122 of NZ_CP024848.1, read as the reverse complement.
GATACTTCTTGTATACCAGTAATTGCGATTGTTCCATATTTATGATAGTTATTTTCATGAAATTTAATCATATGATCGATATGGTTTAAATGGGGGTGATGATTAAATGAATAGCATGTAAAATCAGATTCAGCTAATTCAAAGAGAATCTGCTCCACATACTTTTCCTCAATTGTATCAATCGATAGATTTTTTAAACCAAATTTATTTTTTACTATGAATATAGAGCGATAGAGACCTGTTCCTGTTAGCGGTACATGATGAACTGGTATGGAAAAGTCGACGTGCTGTTTAGCTTCAAAGTATAGATGGAATTCTGTAAACAATAACACATCTACTTCATCGATTAATTCTTCCGTAACAGTTTTAATAACACTAGTTGGAGTGGTAGTAGTGTAAATAGGTCTGAAATTAGGGAACGCTTTCAAAACTTCCTTTGTTTGTTTCATCAGTGCCTCAGGGCCTATGATTCCAATAGTTATTTCAGAATTATTAATTTGCATTTTTACATCTCCTACTATAAGTACTCTTTAAAGACTTTCTAATGGACTTGTCTTTTAATAGTATTTTTAATAATCATACTTTTATAAAAAGTAAATGTCAAAATTTGTGAAAAGAAAAAATATATGTAATTCACATCAGTTATTAAAAGACATTTTAAAGACTTGTCTTTTAATAATCCTGTACATACAATGATATTAATTATTATTCTGAAATTTCAACGCATGTTAATGGACGGTGAAATTTCACTTAATTAAAAATAAGGGGTGGTCAAATGAAAACGATTGCAGAATTAGAAGACTTTATGACGGTACCGTCAGATGCATTAATAAATGACTTGAAGGAGTTAGATGGGGACATTTTAATTTTAGGAATCGGTGGAAAGATGGGTCCGACGCTTGCAAAAATGACGAAAAGAGCTATCGATAAAGCAGGTTTAAGTAAAAAAGTAATTGGGGTTTCCCGATTTTCTTCAGGAAACTTAAGAGATGAGCTGGAGGCTTATGGCATTGAAACGATAGCAGCCGATTTACTAAATGAGGACGATCTGCAAGCACTTCCAAACGCGAAGAACATTATTTATATGGCGGGGAATAAATTCGGTACGGTTGGCAATGAGCATTTTACTTGGGCAATGAATGCATATCTTCCTGGAAGACTTGCAGAAAAATTCAGTGACTCGAGAATTGTGGCGTTTTCAACAGGAAATGTTTATCCATTGACAGAGGTTGTAAGAAATAATTGCACAGAGGATAAACTTGTAAATCCAATTGGCGAGTATGCACAATCTTGTTTAGGGCGTGAGCGTGTGCTTACTTATTTTTCACATAAAAATAAAACTCCTTTGCTAATTTTTAGGTTGAATTATGCAATAGATTTACGCTATGGGGTATTACTTGAAATCGCTAAGCAAGTATATGAAGGTAACCCGATTGATCTAACAATGGGAAATGTAAATGTAATCTGGCAAGGAGATGCGAATGAATATGCGATTCGCTCTTTATTACACACAGACTTTCCTCCAAAAATATTAAATGTTACTGGTCCAGAGACGTTATCCGTGCGTTGGTTAGCTAAGGAATTTGGCAAACGATTTAATAAAAAAGCTGTCTTTGTAAATGAAGAGGATTCAAAAGCATTACTGAATAATGCAGCAAATGCACATAGTCTGTTTGGCTATCCGAAAGTGTCTGTTCAGCAAATGATTGATCTAATCACTGTATGGCTTAGCAATGATGGTGCAACACATAATAAACCAACACATTTTCAAGAGCGAGAAGGTGCTTTTTAAATGTTAAAGGGAGCAGTGAGAAGGAAGCTGCATGAAGGGACCGTTATTCCTGCACATCCACTTGCATTAACGAGTGAGAGATCGCTTGATGAGGCAGGGCAGCGTGCACTTACCCGCTATTACATCGATGCGGGAGTTGGTGGAATTGCGGTAGGGGTACATACGACACAGTTTGAAATTAGGGATTCGCAATTTAATTTATTCGAACCAGTGCTAAATCTAGCAATGGAAGAAATGGAGAAATGGAATGTAGCTGATTCTTTTATTAAAATTGCTGGTATTTGTGGCCCAGTCGATCAAGCTGTTGCGGAAGCAAAATTTAGTAAAGCGGCTGGTTATGATCTAGGGCTGCTAAGTATGGGCGGTTTACAGAATCTAACAGAAGACGAATTAATTTACCGAGTGGAAAAAGTAGCTGAGGTTATACCTGTTTTTGGATTTTATTTACAGCCATCTGTAGGTGGAAGAGTCTTCTCATATGATTTTTGGTTGAAATTCGCAAACATCCCGAACGTTCAGGCGATAAAAATTGCCCCTTTCAATCGCTACAACTCCTTTGATGTAGTAAGGGCGGTGTGCAATTCTGAGCGAAATGAAGAGATTGCTTTATATACAGGAAATGATGATAACATCATCAATGATCTATTAACGACTTATAAAATAAGTGTCGGTGATAATAAGATAGAGAAGAAAATCGTCGGTGGTTTGCTTGGACATTGGTCTGTATGGACAAAACGTGTCGTAGAGACTTTCGAACAGATTAAAAAAGCTCAAGAACAATCGCACATTCCAAGTGAGTTATTAACTCTTGGTCAGGAAATAACGGATGCAAATGCCGCGTTTTTCGATCCAAGTAACGGATTTAAAGGTAGTATTGCCGGGATAAATGAAGTACTCACAAGACAAGGGTTGCTGAAGGGAAACTGGTGTTTACTAGAGAAGGAGATTTTAAGCCCAGGTCAAGCAGAAGAAATAGATCGCGTCTATGTGGAATATCCTCATTTACACGATGACGAATTTGTCAAAGCTAACTTAGCAAAATGGTTCGATGTGAGATAGGCAGTGGAGGAGGAATTACAAATGAAAAAAATCATCGCGCATAATAAACAGGTCGAAATAGTAGAGGAAGATGTTCCGAAAATTAAAGCCTCCTATGTATTAATTAAAACGCTATACTCGGTAATTTCACCAGGTACAGAATTATTGGCGATTGATAGCAGCGAGGGTAAGAAGATCCCTTTAGGATACAGTGCGATGGGTGTTGTTGAGGAGTGTGGAAGTGAAGTCACTGATGTGGTGAAAGGAGACTTGGTTGCATGTTACGGTGCACCATATGTACATCATGCGGAATATCTTTTAGTACCAAAAACATTGTATGCAAAAGTCCCTTCAGGCGTTGAGCCAAAAGAAGCTGCTCTTGCTGGAATTGGCGCGATTGCCATCCATGCACTGCGTATTGCTAAGCTGGAATTCGGTGAAACAGCTGTTGTTGTAGGATTAGGTCTACTTGGCCAAATGATTGCTAAAATAGCTGATGCAGCAGCATACAATGTTATTGCCTATGATCTTTCTGATAGCAGGGCAAATTTGTTAAACGAAAAAACGAAGATTAAAGCGTATTCACAAATTGAAGATATGGAGGAGGCCATTCAAAGAACGACTGGAGACAACGGAGCTGACGCTGTTTTATTATGTGCAGGTGGCAAACGTTCGCCATTGACACATCAAAGCTTAAGGTGGGTTCGAAATAAAGGTAAGGTTGTTATTGTTGGTGACGTTGAACCAGACTTTCCGAGGGATTTAATGTTTATTAAGGAAGCAGAGCTGTTGATTTCGCGTGCCGGTGGTCCTGGTAGATATGACAGCGTTTACGAAGCGGATGCGATTGACTATCCATATGGATTTGTTCGCTGGACGGAAGGAAGAAACATAGCGGAATACATCCGGTTAGTCAGCGAAGCACGAATTGATGTAAGCACATTTATTACAGATGAAATCAAATTTGTTGATGCACCAGGTGAGTTTAGGGATTTGCTGAATAAAAAGTCTAGTACGTTGACGAAGCTGATAGAATACTAGTCATTTTTATAGCTTGAAAATCGAGGGACGAAGCACTATGCCGACTGAGAACATGACTGGATTGAGCAGCAGGAGCACGGAATCGAGCGAGAACAAAAATTGATTGACAGTTACAAATAAGCTAAAGGAGACGAATAAACATGTTAAAAGTTGGAGTAATTGGAGTAGGTTCTATTTCAGAGCAACACATTAAACCATATTTAGCAAATGAACAGGTGGAATTGCTTGCATTGAGTGACATTAATGAAACACGATTAATAGCGAAAGGTGCATTGTATGGAGTGACAGAGTTATATAGTGATTATCGTGAACTGTTAAAAAATGAAGCAATTGACGCGGTAAGCATTTGTACTTGGAATAACGCCCATGCAGAAATTGCTATTGCTGCACTAGAAGCGGGGAAACATGTGTTGGTAGAAAAGCCATTAAGTATGACTGTGGAAGAAGCGGAAGCGGTTGAAGCTGCTGTAGAGAAAACAGGAAAAGTACTGCAAGTTGGCTTTGTTCGCAGACATGGGGATAATGCAAAACTACTAAAAACATTTATTGATAACGATGAATTAGGTGAAATCTATTACGCAAAAACATCTTGCATTAGAAAACTAGGGAATCCTGGTGGCTGGTTTAGTGATCAATCAAGGTCAGGAGGCGGTCCATTAATTGATCTAGGTGTCCATATGATTGATATATGCTGGTATTTCATGGGCAAACCTCGTCCCGTTTCAGTTAGTGGTAATACGTATAACAAATTAGGGAATCGCAGTAACATTAAAAATCTATCCTTTTACAAAGCTGCCGATTACGACCCACACCTTAGTGATGTAGAAGATTTAACAAATGCCATCATTCGTTTTGAAAACGGAGCATCTATTTTAGTTGACGTGAGTTATACCTTACATGCAAAGCAGGACGAATTATATGTGAAGCTTTTTGGTGAAAAAGGTGGAGCGGAGATTGAACCGGAATTAGCAATAGTCGCAGAAAAGTATAATACGATTCTAAATGTTACCCCGCAGATTGATAATTTGAGCTTTGATTTTGAAAAAGCATTTCAAAATGAAATTAACCATTTCGTGTCTAGCTGCTTAGATGGTACAGAAAATATTGCACCTGTATCAGATGGCGTGCAAGTAATGAAAATGCTAAATGCTATCTATGAATCTGCCAAAACTGGCAAGGAAGTTTATTTGTAGGTGATTACGTTGAATGCAGATGCTGTCATTGTTGGCGGAGGATTTGGTGGTGTTGCAGCAGCATTAGCTGCCTGTGATAAAGGCCTTCGTGTTTTTCTTACAGAGGAAACAGATTGGCTTGGTGGCCAGGTGACATCGCAAGGCGTTCCACCTGACGAACATCAATGGATTGAGGAGTTTGGTTCGACCAAACGGTATCGTGACTATCGTAATAATGTAAGGGAAACGTATTTACGAACGATGAACGTGAAAAATGAAGAAGCATGCTTTAATCCTGGAAACGGCTTAGTAAGTAATATTTGTCATGATCCACGAGTTACATTGCATGTATTAAATGAAATGCTTCTGCCATACGTTTTGACTAACCAATTGAAAATCGAATTGAATACTAGAATTACGTCAGTGAAAAAAACAGAGGGAACCATTCATGAAATGACGTTCGAAAATATGCAGACTGGCAATCAATATCAAGTTATAGCACCTTTTTATATTGATGCAACAGAGGCTGGGGACGTGTTACCACTCGCAGGCTTAGAATATGTCACAGGAGCGGAAGCTAAATCTGAAACGGGAGAGTCCCATGCGCCAGACACTGCCAATCCAAATGATATTCAAGCATTTACTTATGTTTTAGGAATGGAATATCGAGCGGGAGAAGACCATACAATTCCAGAGCCTGAAATGTATCAATATTGGAAGGAATTCCATCCAACGATTTGGCCAGACAAATTTCTAAGTTTCTATGCACCACATCCAATCACGAAGGAAAAAAGAAAATATACGCTTTTTCGTGAAGAGACGGGATTTCCATTATGGGAGTACCGTAGAATTTTTGATAAGAATCAATTTGAAACACCTTATCATGCTGGCGATATCACGTTAATGAATTGGCCGCAAAACGATTACTTTTTAGGCAATATTTATGATGTTGCAATTGTAGAAAAGGAAAAAAATGAATACCAAGCAAAACAGTTAAGTCTTTCTTTATTATATTGGCTGCAAACCGAAGCACCACGTCCAGATGGAGGAAAAGGCTATCCAGGCTTAAAGCTTCGAAAGGATATTTTTGGAACGGAGGATGGGTTTGCGAAAGCACCATATATTAGAGAATCAAGGCGAATAAAAGCCGAGTACACGATTGTTGAACATGATGTTTCCCCTGATTTCAATGAGGGGGAAACCGGGAAAAAATACTATGATCGTGTGGGAATAGGTTCGTATAGTATCGATTTGCATCCAAGTATGGCTGGCCGAAATTATGTCGATATTCCTGCACTCCCATTTTATATTCCATTAGGTGCACTGATTCCGAAAGATGCTGGTAACCTACTTGCCGGCTGTAAAAACATCGGTACAACACATATTACAAATGGCTGTTATCGACTGCATCCAACCGAATGGAATATTGGTGAAGCATGTGGGGCGTTAATTGCTTTTTGCTTGAAAAATAATACGCAACCAAATGCAGTAAGAAATGATGAAAAACTGTTAGCTCAATTTCAGGATGAACTAAGAGAAGATGGCTTTGAGCTTGAATGGCCTGAAGAATTTTACAAATGAGGTGAGTACTTTGGGTAGACAAGTAGGTGATTTTCCGCTTGAAGAGTTACGCAATTATCGTCCGAATTTAGGTAATAAACCAGATGACTTTGATGCTTTTTGGGCAGAACAGAAAATGAAAATGAATGGATATCACCCACATGTAAAGATTGTGTGGAGAGATTATGCTGTACCTAGTGTGGAAGTAGCGGATATCACCTTTACGAGTTGGGATAATACACCGCTAACAGGAATTCTAGTAAAGCCTAAAGGAGTGGAGAAGTGCCAGGTCATCCTTAGTTTCCATGGCTATACAGGGAATCGTGGTTTAGCAGCAGATTTCTTAAAATGGACGACATTAGGTATTGCAGTTTTTGCTTTTGACGTTCGTGGACAAGGAGAGTCCCCTGATTTCAGTAACTATAGAAACGGCAGCAGAATTCCCGGGTGGATGCTTCTGGGTATACAGGATCATGAAAACTACTATTATACGAATGTATATCGTGATATTCTGCTGCAATTAAACTGGCTGCAATCTGAGGACTCACCTGTAGGTCCAACGAAATTAGGTGTGATGGGCTCTTCACAAGGTGGTGGCTTAGCACTCGTTGCAGCAGGATTGGAAAAGAATATCGACTTTTGTATTGCTGATTGGCCGTTTATCGCCCATTTCGAACGCGCGTTAGATATTGCCTTATCAGGACCATATATGGAAATTGTCAACTATTTCAAATGGAATGATCCTGAATATAAAACATACGATAAAGTGATTAAGACGTTAGGCTATATTGATAGTGTTCATTTCTGTGACTGGATTACCTGTCCAACATTAATGGCGATTGGTTTGGAGGATGCAACAACTCCTTCATCAACGGTATTTGCGGCTTTCAACCATCTAAAAGCGAAGGATAAGACAATTGAAGTTTATCCCCAATTCATGCATGAGTTTAATCCGTTTCATGAGGAGAAAAAGGTAGAATTCTTGATGAAGCAATTAGAAATGTGAGGAGGATATTTATGAAAATCAGTGTAAGTATGTATAGCTTAAACTCCACGGTCCAAAAGGAAAAATGGTCGATTGTAGATTTTATTGAATACGCTAAAAGTATCGCTTTAGATGGGGTAGAATTACTTGATTTTTACTGGAGTGATAAGGAAAAAGAATTGGAAGAAACGATTGTTGCGCTGAAGAAGCATAACTTAGCCGTTTCCGCCTATGATGTCACGAATGATTTTGTGAAGAAATCAATTAAAGAGCGTGCAATCGAAATTGCCAAAGTGAAAGACGGTATTCAAACTGCAAAAAAATTAGGTACTAATATTGTCCGTGTGTTTTCTGGAGACTTACATGGCGAACTAACATATGAAGACGCCCAAGCATGGATTGTTGAAGGATTAAAAAGTTGTGCTGAAGCTGCAGAAAAAGAACAAATATACTTAGCAATTGAAAATCATGGACTGTTAGCAGGGAAAAGTGAGCAAGTGGAAGAAATCATTACCAAAGTGGGAAGTCCATTTGTTAAATCGACTTTTGATACAGGTAACTTTTTATTAGTTCATGAAGAACCGAAGCATGCATTTGATCGATTAAAAGAGGAAGTTGTGCATGTTCACTTTAAAGACTTCCGTGAAAAGGACCCAATCGAAGAAGCAGTAACAGGATTCCTTTCCACCAAAGGAGTGGAATTAATCGGTACGGTTCCCGGAGATGGACAAGTAAATTTAGCTTATATCGTACAGGGACTAAAGGATACCAATTATAATGGCTGGTTATCAATTGAGTATGAAGGATTTGAAGATGCAAAGGTGGCAAATGAAGAGGCGGTTAATAGATTAAGAGAGTTATTGAAATAAATAGCTGGTTGAGACGCTCCCCAAAACGCTAGAATACCACTGAAATGAACGGAAGCACTGCAAAATCGAGCAAGAACACCAATGCTGCAATGGTTAAATCAACCACAGCACCTGCAAATAAAACGAAGGAGGTTAAACGATGCGCACAATTATATTTACTAAACTAGATAAAATTGATTTCACCACCTCTACAATCAATGCTACCATTGTTGAATCAACAGATCAATTGATTGAAGAGAATGGAGTATTTCTATTAGAAGATACGGAAATTAATGCATTCAGCAATGATACAGATAAAGTATTTATTCCTTCAACACTGATGGAAGCCACTAATGAAAATGTTCACGTCTATTTCGAATTAGAGCAATATCCATTTTTTCAAAAGGCAAAAGAAGTCATTGCAAATCCAAAGGGTGTGCTTCGTTTTAGGAGAATGTTACCCGTAATTCAGGCGGAGAGATTAATAGCAAGTGATTTAGTTGTGTTTTCCGAACTACTTGGTGAACCACTGGATGTACAGGTGAAACAAACAAATCCCATAGTTAAACCCAATCATACGATTGTAACCGCAAAATTTGATAATGGGACAATGGCACATATGGAATATACAGTATCCGATCTTAATAAAGAGGAACAAATAGAGTTTGAGTGGAGCGGTATAAAGCAAATTATCGAATTTAATAGTGAAGAAATGAAACCGATTCATCCGAGAAGATATACAAAGCTTCCATTGACCTATTCAGTTGATTCTATCTTAGCTACCGCGCGTAAAGCGAATCAGGATTTATTAAATCGGTTGGAGAAATTCACGCTCGTACTATCCGGAGGTGTTGCGAAATGAAAATTGGCATGATGAGTTTTGCTCATATGCATGCATATAGTTATGCAGATAGCCTGCAGAAAATACCGAATGTTGAACTCGTCGGTGTATTTGATGACGACCTTGAGCGTGGACAGAAAGTAGCCAAAAAATATCATACAAAGCATTACAAAGACCAAGATGCATTTCTAAAAGAAGAAATGGATGCAGTTATTATTTGTAGTGAAAACAACCGCCATAAGGAAATGGTGCTTAAAGCGGCAAAAGCGAATAAACATATCTTATGTGAAAAGCCAATTGCAACGACGATTAAGGATGCAAAAGAAATGATAGAGGCATGCGAGGAAAACGGCGTAATTTTACAAATTGCTTTTCCAGTTCGTTTTAGTTCGCCAATCGCCGAGTTGAAAAAGCTGATCGATGATGGCGAAATAGGTGATATTATTGCATTTCGCACAACAAACCGAGGTCAAAATCCAGGTGGTTGGTTTATTGATAAAGATCTATCCGGTGGCGGTGCAGTGTTAGATCATACGGTACATATGGTAGATATCATGCGCTGGTATCTAGGAAAAGAAATCACCAAAGTTGATGCAATAGTTGATTCCTATTTTCACGATATTGATATTGATGATGCAGGAATCCTCACATTGGAATTTGAAAATGGTGTTATTGCAACGCATGATGCGAGTTGGTCAAGATTTGCAGAATATCCAATATGGGGCGACGTAACAATTGAAGTTATTGGCACAAAGCAAACAATTAAAGTAGACGCAAATAAAGAGCATTTTCGAATGTTTACGAATGGTGCGAAGTCGTTAAGCCATGTATTTTACGGCAATGATATGGACTTTGGCTTGACACAGGATTTTGTGGAATGTGTGGAGCAAGGAAGAGAACCGTCAATCACAGGTTATGATGGGTTAAAAGCATTGGAAGTAGCACTTGCAGCGTATAAATCAAGTGAAATGGAGTTAACGGTTAAACTGTAGAAATGTAATGGATACCTTGATCAAGGTACCCATTTTTTAAGGGAAGGTAACGAATCGAAATGTACACAATCGGAATCGATATTAGTGGGAAAAAGATTAAATTTGGCTTGTTTGGTGAAGCGAACCAGATTGCCAAAATAGAGGAAATAAAAACACCGAGTGAAGCGGTCGTTGAATCAATGATCGATACAATCAAATTGTTGATAGAAGATAGACAAATTCAAGGGATTGGAATTGCAACTGCTGGAAAGGAATCAAGTATGTTGCAGAAAATTGTCATATTCCATTGGAAGCAGCTATATTCATGGCAACGGAAACACCTTTGCTATCAGTAAGACCAGGGAAATGACTTGGGAAAATTCAAACGAATTATGTTGCTGATCTAGTTATTTTAGACGAAACTTTACATGAGAATGAAACGATAATAAACGGTAAATCGTTCTATTCGAGGGGAGAATAAACGTAAATGGAAATTAGACGCGTTAAAGGAAAAGAATTCGAACAAGCAATTCAATTAGCGGATAAAACATTTCGCAAAGAAGGTCATATCTCGATGGGAGAAGCATTTCCTCAGGTATTTTCAAATGATTTGCAACTATCTTACGGTGCATTCGATGGAGAAAAGCTCGTCAGTTTTATTGGTCTGGTCCCTTCAAAAATTAAGATTGATAAATCGATATTAAATGTCTTTTCAATTGGGGCTGTTTGTACAGAAGTTGATTATCGTAAGCAAGGAATATCTAGTGCTATTTTAAAGGAAGTTTATGATTATCTTGACAAAGTGGAAGCAACTTTATTATTTGTTTCTGGTGATCGAGGGTTGTATCTTAGAAATCATTGCTACCATTTTGGCAGGGTGAATAAATATTCAATTGGTCGGGTGAGCAACGATGGTTCATATAGCGGGGTTATACGCATAGCTGATAATACGGATGTTTTTAAGTTGGATAAGTTAAGACAAGGGAAGGAAGTAAGGTTTGGTAATAATGTTTGGGAATGGGCCATGTTACTTAAGGCAGGTGGATATGCGAGTATATTCAAGATGAAACAAGCATTGTATGTAGCGGAGAAAAATAGCGCTTTAAATGGGTATGTAGTAATTGGACTTCCGACCGAAGCGAGTACTTATGAGCATGGTATCGTTACAGATTGGGGTGGAGATCCAGCAGCTGTACATGGGATATTGGCAGACCTATTGCAGACAAACACGGTTTCAAGGATTGAAATTAGTGTCCCATGGCAGGATGAGTTGAACAGCGAATTATCCGGATATGAAAAGGAGATAAAGAAAAATGGCGGAACGGTGTACATTGCAAATCCTGCGAGGTTAATAGAGCAACTGCGTCCATATCTCCATGGAAAAGGTTTGGATCAAGAGATTGAGGTAACTCCAATGAATAATGGAAATGTCTTGCTAAAAATTGGCGAAATGGAGAAGACTTTATCTAATGGGGAATTAGTGGAGTTGTTATTTGGATTTGAAAATGATTTTAAGAATTTAAATGGTGTGTTTCCTGTACCGTTGCCTGGGATGGAAGGGATTAATTACGTGTAAGTGATCTGAAACCTGGTAATAATGGTAATGTTTATGTTTTGTATGGGAATATTCAGTATACTGGACCACTTAATTTTCCTTTCGAATTTAATACAAACAAGTGACCAAGCCCTATAAATGATATATTATATTTCTGAAATACAACGAAGACTGGAGGCAACATGTATGTTTAAGAAACTGTTTGGTAAGAAAGAAACAGAAAAATTCCTCTCACCTCTAAAAGGGGAGCTTATCCCAATTACAGAGGTTCCGGATGAAGTATTTGCAGGGAAAATGATGGGAGATGGTTTTGCGATAGTCCCGAAAGATAACACAGTGGTTTCCCCTATTACTGGTAAGGTGATTAATATTTTTCCAACAAAACACGCAATCGGTATCCTGGCAGATAGTGGTCGTGAGATATTAATTCATGTTGGAATAGACACCGTTGAATTAAAAGGAGAAGGCTTTGAGACGTTAGTGGGAATCGATGATCATGTGGAGGCTGGCCAGCCTCTATTAAAAGTTGATTTTGATTATGTTGGTAAAAATGCAACATCGGTAATTACGCCAGTCATTTTTACTAATCTGAATGAGAGTGAGACAGTAACACTAGAAAAACAAGGCGCTGTTGAACAAGGAGCGGAAGGTATTATCTCAATTAAATAAAGTGACCCTTCTGCAGCAGGACAAATTATTGAAAAGAAGATCAGCTGGCAGCCGTTGATCTTCTTTAACCATATAGGTTGATTGCTTTTAGTGTTTTTTTACGACTCTTCATTAATTCCTCATTATTCAATAATTTATAGGTCAATAAATCTAAGAAAAATAAGCTTGGTAACTGCGTATTAATAAACTTTTCGTCATCAATGTATTTATAACTCGAAATTAGAACAATCTCATCTGCTAGTTCAGTTAATTCTGTATCACGATAATTCGTTACGATGATTACAGTTGCATGTTTATCCTTTGCTAATCTTGCCGAATCAATAACGCATTTTGTTTGACCAGAATTTGAAAAGCAAATTAATAAATCATCCTCTTTTAATAAAGCACTTTTCATAAGCATCCCATGTGGATCTGTTGTTGCTCTAGAAGATATCCCCATTCGTTCAATCCTGCTATTAAATTCATTTGCAATTAATCCTGAGTTGCCAACTCCACAAAACAATATATCATTGGCATTTATAATTTGTTCAACAATCCTGCTCGTTTGTTCTTCTGTAATGAATTGCTGTGTTGATTTTAAAATAGTTTCATAATAGTGATAAATAATTTCAAATGATTCACCTGTTTTATTCTGGTCCACTCGATTATTTTTAACTAGGGAATATTTCATTTGCTGAAATGAATCAAAATCTACTTTCTGGCAAAACCTAGTAATGCTTGCTGGCGATACTTGAATTTCTTCTGATAAATCAATTATGGTTTTATCTATTACTGTATCTTTATTCGCTATTAAATATTTTATAATTTTATGATCATTCCCAGTTAATAAGGAGTTATATTTTTGTATTCTATTTTCGAAATTCATCTGATTCCTTTTCCCTTCTAAAATCTAATCTTAATCCTTATCTTAACACGCTTGTAAGGGTTTTAAAATATTCTATTGACACATTTGAAAACGTTTGATAGTATTTTTTATGAAAATATTTTCTAAAAGGAGAAAAAATATGAAAAACTTTTTCGGTAAAGCACAACAATTTGGGAAGTCATTTATGTTGCCAATTGCTATTTTACCTGCGGCAGGTCTCTTGCTTGGTATTGGTGGCGCGCTTTCTAATCCAAATACAGTTAGTGCATATCCCGTTTTAGATTATGCTTGGCTTCAAGCAATTTTTACGGTAATGAGTTCGGCCGGTAATATTGTTTTTGCAAATCTTCCGGTGATATTTGCAGTCGGTGTTGCCATTGGCTTTGCAAAGTCTGATAAGGGGACTGCTGGCTTAGCGGCTTTAATTGGTTATCTAGTAATGAATGCAACAATGAATGCCATATTAATAATCACCGGCAATTTAGCTACAGAAAATTTATCTGCAGTTGGACAAGGTGTAGCGCTTGGAATACAAACATTAGAATCCGGCGTTTTTGGCGGAATCATTGTAGGGATTATGGCTGGAATGCTTCATAATCGCTTTAATAAAATAGAGTTACCACAGTTTTTAGGCTTCTTTGGTGGTTCGCGTTTTGTTCCAATTGTAACGTCATTTTCAGCAATTATCCTTGGTGTAGTAATGTATTATATTTGGCCAATCGCCCAAAGTGTTATCTTTAATTTTGGAGATATTGTGAATGCTACAGGCTATATTGGAACATTTTTCTATGGATTTATTTTACGTATGTTAGGACCATTTGGTTTGCATCATATTTTCTACTTACCTTTCTGGCAAACAGGTTTAGGTGGTACCCTGGAAATAGCTGGACAATTAGTTCAAGGTACACAAAACATCTTCTTTGCACAATTGGGTGATCCGACAACTACGAAATTCTTTGAAGGTACTGCCAGGTTCATGTCTGGTCGCTTTATTACGATGATGTTCGGATTATTAGGTGCTGCATATGCAATTTATCGGACAGCAAAACCTGAGAAGAAAAAAGTTGTTGGTGGTTTAATGCTTTCTGCGGCACTAACATCATTCTTGACAGGTATTACAGAGCCATTAGAATTTTCTTTCCTATTCATTGCTCCATTGCTTTATGTTGTACATGCGGTATTTGATGGATTGGCATTTATGCTGGCACATATCTTTGATATCACGATAGGTCAAACATTCTCAGGTGGATTTATTGACTTTATCTTGTTTGGAGTATTGCAGGGACAAGCATTAACTAACTGGATGTATGTTATTCCAATCGGGATAATCTGGTTCTTCCTTTACTACTTTACATTCTCAATCTTAATTAAGAAGTTTAATTTTAAAACTCCAGGACGCGAAGATGAGAAAACGGCAGATACTACGGCTGAAAAAGCTGCAACAGTATCAAAAGAAGGTCGTCCTTTCGCGATTATTGAAGCATTGGGTGGAGAAGAAAATCTTGTTGATGTAGATAATTGTGCGACTCGATTACGTGTAACAGTAAAAGATGGTGAGAAAGTTAATAAAGATGCGTTAACTGAAACTGGAAGCAAAGGTGTTATAATTAAAGGAGACGGTGTTCAAGTAGTTTATGGACCACAAGTATCCGTTATAAAAAATGAAATTGAAGAAGTATTAGATAATTAGGAGCTGAAATGGAATGCATTTACCAAATAACTTAATTGTATCTTGTCAGGCACTGGAAGATGAACCTCTTCATTCTTCTTTTATTATGAGTAAAATGGCGTTAGCTGCATATCAAGGTGGCGCTAAGGGAATTAGAGCGAACTCGAAAGAAGATATCATTGAAATCAAAAAAGAAGTAAATCTGCCTGTCATCGGCATTGTCAAACGAAATTATCCTAATTCTGATGTCTATATAACTGCAACAACTAAAGAAATCGATGAATTGATAGAAAGTGGATGTGAAGTAATTGCGATGGACGCTACTTTAAGTGAAAGAGCGGAATTGCCATTAGCTGAATTAGTGAGCTATACTAGAGAAAAGGCACCAGCTGTAGAGCTGATGGCTGATATTTCTACAATTGAGGAAGCTGTGAACGCAGAAAAACTCGGATTTGATTACATTGGCACGACATTACACGGCTATACGAATCATACAAAGGGTAAATTGCTGTATGATAATGATTTTGCGTTTTTAAAAGAAGTCATTAAGGCAGTAAATAAACCAGTCATTGCAGAAGGAAATGTTGCAACACCAGAAATGCTGAAGCGAGTATTTGAGCTTGGTGTTTATTCCGCAGTCGTTGGTGGTGCAATAACAAGACCAAAAGATATTACGGCTCGATTCGCAGCTGAAATAAAAGAATTAGTATAAGGTAAAATTTAGGGTGACTCATTGGTAATGAGTCATCCTAAATTTGTAAGAACAGATATAAGATATCGAACTTATTTGGAGAGAGGGATGGGTTTCAATGGATAACACACCAATATTAATAAAGAATGCGAAAATTTTCTTAGAAGACCAAGTGATTTCGAATGGAAATATTTATATTAGCAAGGGTCAAATTAAAGAAGTTACAGCGAATAATGAATATGGAGAGGATACACAGGTCATTGATGCCACTAACCTTAATGTAATTCCAGGCTTTATCGACAGCCACATTCACGGGGCAAATGGCGCGGATGTAATGGATGCAACGGAAGAAGCACTGGATCGAATGGCATCTATATTGCCAAAGGAGGGCACGACCAGTTTTCTTGCAACTACTATTACGCAATCCCCAGAAAATATAGAGAAGGCACTAGTTAACGCTGAAAATTATGATAATAAAGCTGGTCAAGCCGAAATGGTAGGTATTCACCTTGAAGGACCATTTGTTGAAAAGTCAAAAGCTGGCGCACAACCAGTAGAGTACATAATCAAACCAAATATCGAGCAATTCAAAAAATGGCAAGAACTTTCAGGAAATAAAATTAAAACGATCACAATGGCACCCGAGCTTGATCACAATGGGGAATTTATTAAATATTTAACAGAATCAGGTGTAACGGTTTCAGCTGGGCATACGAATGCCAATTTTGCTGGGATAATGCAGGCTTCAATACATGGGGTTAGCCAGCTTACACATTTATGCAATGCAATGAATGGAATTCATCATCGAGACATTGGCGCAGTAGGAGCTGCATTTCAGCTGGAAAAATTATTTGGGGAAATTATTGCTGATGGTATACACATTTCGACAGAGATGCTACAATTAATCTATCAAAATATGGGAAGCAAACGCCTCATTCTAATTACAGATGCAATGCGTGCGAAATGCTTGTCACCGGGTGATTATGAGCTCGGCGGTCAACCTGTCATCGTGTCTGCTGACCGTGCCGTTTTGGCGGATGGGACACTTGCAGGAAGCATTTTAAAGATGGATGAGGGTGCAAAGCGAATGCTGCAGTTGGATGGTGTTTCTATGGAAAATGTCATTGAAATGGCCTCCGTAAATCCGGCAAAACAGATTGGAATTTTCGATCGAAAAGGAAGTATTGCAGAGGGAAAAGATGCAGACATTTTAATCGTTGACGACCATATGAATATTAAATACACCATATGTCGTGGTGTAGTTTCATACAAAGGAGAATAGTAATGGAATTAATTAAAGTAAAAGATTACGATGCAATGAGCGAAGAAGCATGTGCATTCTTAGTAGAAAGAATCAATCGTATTGAAAATCCGGTACTAGGACTAGCAACTGGTTCCACTCCTGAAGGTCTATATAAACGGATCATCGAAAAATATAATCAAAATGAAGTATCATTTAAAAAAGTGAAA
Organism: Oceanobacillus zhaokaii; assembly: GCF_003352005.1. Taxonomy (GTDB): domain Bacteria; phylum Bacillota; class Bacilli; order Bacillales; family Amphibacillaceae; genus Oceanobacillus; species Oceanobacillus zhaokaii. The sequence goes on along the minus strand of NZ_CP024848.1, from coordinate 3,455,955 downwards.
TCATTCAATTTAGATGAATATGTTGGTTTAGAAAAAGAAGACCCAAATAGCTATTACTACTTTATGAAAGATAAATTATTTGATCATGTAGATATTTCTCTTGATAATGTACGCGTACCAAATGGTGTAGCAGCAGATTTAAAACAAGAATGTGAAGCACATGAAGCAGGAATTAAAGCAGCGGGTGGCATTGACGTTCAGCTACTTGGAATCGGTGCAAATGGCCATATCGGTTTTAATGAACCTGGAACACCTTTTACTAGTAAAACGCAGGTTGTCGATCTAGAACAATCAACAATCGAAGCGAATGCTCGTTTCTTTAATTCCATTGAAGAGGTTCCAACTCAAGCAATTTCAATGGGAATCGAAACAATCATGAACAGCAACGAAATCCTATTACTTGTTTCAGGTGAAAATAAAGCAGATGCATTAGCTAAATTAATTAACGGTGAAGTAACGGAAGATGTGCCAGCATCTGTCTTGCAGAACCATGCAAATGTAACAATAATTGCAGATGAAGCAGCATTATCTGTTGTTAATGGAAAATAAATAATGATCAAGCGCTCGGGAATTAGCCTGTGCGCTTGTTTTTTATTAATCGGGAAGTTTTGATATATTTTATAGATGTTGTGCATCTTAATACGATCTTACTGTTAAGGAGGAGCCAAAAGTAAGTGAGATGGAGTGACTGACTGTCACTTAGATTGGAGCGAAAAAATGACAAGATAGAGCTCTCAACTGCTCGCCCTTCAACTGGGGTGAAATAGCACAAAATAGAAGTGCAAATCAAACTATTCCAAAACTAAGCAATTAAATTTTGTCAACATTACATTTGCCAAATTGCTGTTTACATTACATTGATTATTACGTATTAAACTCCTACGATAGAACTAAGGATTAATTATAATTTTTTTACTTTGAGAGGAGTATTATTATGGCTGAAAAAACGGGCTTCCGGGCCAAATTGCAACGTTTTGGTAGTTATTTGAGTGGCATGGTTATGCCTAATATTAGTGCTTTTATCGCATGGGGAATCATTACAGCTTTATTTATTCCAGATGGCTGGTGGCCAAATGAGGATATTGCAGCTTTAGTTGACCCAACGATTAAGTATCTGTTACCGCTATTAATAGCGTTTACAGGTGGACGAATGGTTTATGACTTACGCGGTGGGGTCGTAGGTGCGACTGCAGCAATGGGGGTTATTGTTGGTGCAGATGTACCGATGTTCCTTGGGGCTATGATTATCGGTCCATTAGCTGGGTATTTGATGAAGAAAGTTGATGAATTATTCCAGCATCGAATTCGTCAAGGATTTGAAATGCTTTATAATAATTTCTCTGCGGGGATTCTAGCCGCAATTCTGGCAATCTTTGGCTTATGGGGAATAGGACCAGTTGTGGGCTCACTAACCGGTTTACTTGCAGCTGGGGTTGAAGTAATTGTTGGAGCGAATTTATTACCACTGGCAAATATCATTGTTGAGCCAGCGAAAATTTTATTCTTGAACAACGCAATTAATCATGGTATTTTAACACCACTTGGGCTAGAACAAGCGGCTGAAGCAGGAAAATCAATCCTCTTCTTGCTTGAAGCGAACCCTGGTCCAGGACTAGGTATTTTGCTTGCATTCACTTTCTTTGGAAAAGGTGCATCAAGAAGCTCTGCACCTGGTGCAGCTATTATCCAATTTTTCGGTGGGATTCACGAAATTTACTTCCCATACGTGTTAATGAAGCCAGCATTAATTTTAGCAGCAATTGCTGGTGGTGTAAGTGGTGTATTCGTATTCCAAATCTTCGGAGCTGGATTAGTAGCAGCAGCTTCACCTGGTAGTATCATTGCGGTATTAGCAATGACAGCGAAAGATAGTTACCTTGGTGTTATCGCTGGTGTGCTAGTAGCAGCGGTTGTTTCCTTTATTATATCTGCAATCATTTTGAAATCGAGTAAAGCAGAGGAAGAAGACTTATCTGAAGCAACGAGCAAAATGGAAGAAATGAAAGGGAAGAAAAGCTCTGTGGCGGGAACACTGAACAAAGAAGCGGCTGAGAAAGACGAAGCAGCATCCGAAGCGAAACGCACAGAAGATATTAATAAAATTATCTTTGCATGTGATGCTGGAATGGGGTCAAGTGCAATGGGTGCCTCCCTTCTTAAGAATAAATTTAAGAAATCAGACATTGATATTTTTGTTACAAACAAAGCAATTAATGAAATTCCGGATGATGCCGATATCGTTATCACCCATAAAGATTTAACGGATCGTGCAAAAGCGAAACTTCCAACAGCTGAGCATATATCTGTAGAAAACTTCTTAAATAGTCCAAAATACGATGAGCTCGTGAATCGTCTGAAATAATAATGTTATGTTACTGTAAGGGGGTGAACAGTATTGAATATTACTAGTCGTGAACGGAAAATAATCGATCTTTTATTGAAGAATGATGGGGATCTAACGGTAAGAACGATTGCTGAAGCGGTTGATGTAAGTGAACGAACGATCCATCGTGACTTAAAGAGTGTCGAGAAAATACTTTTCGGTTATCACTTAGAATTAACGAAAAAGTCCGGTGTCGGAATCAAAATCATTGGTGACGAGACAGATAAACTTCAGCTCCAATTCGCGCTTTCCGATGTATCGATCTATGACTTTTCACCAGAGGAGAGGCAATCCGTTATCCTGGCAACACTTCTAGAAATGAATGAGCCTGTTAAACTGTTCACCCTTGCAGATGAATTAAAAGTAACAGAAGCAACAATTAGTCATGATTTGGATCAGCTTGAAGAGGAAGTTGCAACATTCCATCTTGTCTTAGTTAGAAAAAGAGGATATGGTGTGGAAATAGAGGGAAATGAAGAGGAGAAACGTGCTGCGTTGAGTTACTTAATTACAAAGCATGTTGATCCTTTTGAGTTTGTCACCTTGATAAAAGATAGCATTCAAAAGAAGTCAACACATCATTTGAATGCTATTTCCAATCGTTTATTGCATTTTGTTAATCCAGAAAAGCTGAGCATAATTGAAAGTGTCGTGGAAAGTGCAAGAGGTGTATTACCGTATGAATTAGCGGACAGCGCCCATATTGGACTTGTTGTTCATCTTGCACTCGCGATGGAACGGCTGCAAAAAGGGGAAATGATTAAGTTTGATCAAGCTTTTTTGCAACGAATTGAAAGAACGAAAGAATATGCGATTGCAAAAAGCATGATTAATAAGCTGGAAAAGAAGCTGAAGCTTGATATTCCAGATGATGAGATTGGCTATATAACAATGCATTTAATGGGTGCAAAAGTACGAGTGGATCAAGAATATTTAATAGAAGAATCTAGTATCGATATTGCGTTTCAAGCAAAGGCATTGATTCAATATGTTAGCAAAAATGTAAATGTCGATCTAACGAAGAATGCTTCGTTACTGCATGACTTAGTAGCTCATTTAAAACCAACCATCTATCGCTTGCAGCAACGCATGCAAATTAAGAATCCGATGATCAAGGAAATCATGGTTGATTATCATGATTTATTTTATTTGATCCAGGATGGTGTTCGTGAGACATTTCCAGATATGGACTTTCCCGACGATGAAATTGGCTATCTTGTGCTCCACTTCGCTTCCACGATATTAAATGATGAGAAAGAGTTAGATTTACGGGCTTTAGTGATTTGCTCTAGTGGAATTGGTACGGCAAAGATGCTTGCGACTAAGTTAATGCAACGAGTTCCGGAAATCAAAAAGGTGGATAATAAATCACTCTTTGATTTGCGTCATTTGGACCTTGAGCGATATGACATTATCGTCTCCACGATTCCATTAAAGGGATTCGACCGGGAATACTTTCAAACATCGCCAATGTTAACCAATGGAGAAGTACACCGCATCAAGAAAAAGGTGAGACAACGGAAGCTCAGCTTTCAGTCGGGAAAAAACAGTGTTGCACCAAATACTGTTCACGAGAGAGCAGAAAACAGTGACATTATACTTAATATAGAAGCAATCCAGAATTACTCAAAAGCGATTTTGGATCTTCTGGATTCATTCCATATTCAGCAGACATCAGAAAATCAGACAATCGATTCGATCCTAAAGGGTGCCTGCAAGACATTAGAAACAGAAAAAATGATACAAAATAAAGAAAAGGTTGTTAAAAGACTGCAAGAAAGGGAACAGTTAAGTGGACTAGGTATTCCTAATACATCTGCAGCACTTTATCATACCCGTTCAAATGACATCATCAAATCAAGCTTCACCATTTATGCATTAGCCAATCCGCTAACGATTCAGGGGATGGACAATGAACAAATGAGAGTGGACACGATATTATTAATGCTCGCCCCGGAAATGGTGAATCAAGAAGTGCTGGAGGTCTTTAGTTTCTTAAGCAGTTTGTTAATCCAAGATCCGATGAGCATCGCGTTATTTGCAACAGGTGATGAGGCAAAGGTAAAACAATATTTAGCTGAACAGTTTCAGCAGTTTTTAATCGAAAAAAATTTATTATAGGGAGTGCATCAAGTAATGGCAAAAGAAATACTAAGTGAAAATAATATCCAGTTAAATGTAAGTTTGAATAATAAGGAAGAGGCAATTCGATATACAGGTGGAATCCTCGTTGATAATGGCTACGTAAACGCGTCTTATGTAGATAAAATGTTAGAAAGAGAAGAATTAACATCTACGTTTATGGGAAATAACGTTGCTATTCCTCATGGTACGGAGGACGCGAAGGACCAAGTAATAGAAACTGGCTTATCCGTTGTAACAGTACCAGATGGCGTTGATTTTGGTGATGAAAATATTGTTAAAATTTTAATTGGAATCGCTGGAAAAGGCGATGATCATCTAGAGGTTCTTTCAAATATTGCGATCGTTTTATCAGAAGAAGAAAATATCCAAAAAATAGTGGATGCAACTTCAAAAGAAGAAATCATTCGTATTTTTGAAGAGGTGAACTAAATGTTAGCAGTACATTTTGGAGCAGGAAATATTGGTAGAGGTTTTATTGGACTATTATTGAATCAAGCAAACTACCACACAACATTTGTAGACGTAAATGCAGCGACAGTTGAAGAAATAAATAAGAAGCAGCAATACAATGTCGTGCTTGCCGCTGAAGAAAGTGAAACAGTGACAGTGAAAAATGTATCTGCAATCAATAGTATCGCCGATCCAGACAAAGTGATTGAAGCTATTCGCGAAGCAGACCTCATCACAACTGCTGTTGGACCGAATATCTTAGCAATTATTTCTGAGTTAATCGCAAAAGGCTTAAGTGAACGAGCGAAAACAAACAAGAAGCCACTGAATTTAATTGCTTGTGAAAACATGGTTGGCGGCAGTGATTTATTAAAAGAGAAAGTATACAGCCATATCACAGAAGCAGAGCACAACGCATTTGATGAACTTTACGGATTCCCAAATGCCGCTGTTGACCGGATTGTACCAAATCAAGTAAACGAGGATCCTTTAGAAGTTTCTGTAGAACCCTACTTTGAATGGGTAGTAGAGGAGCCAGCATTTAAAGGGGAAGTCCCAGCAATTAACAGTGTAACCTATGTAGAGGATTTAAAACCTTACATCGAAAGAAAACTATTTACAGTTAACACAGGTCACGCAGTCCCGGCTTATATTGGTCGCCAAATGGGTTACAAAACAATTAATGAAGCAATGCATGATGAAAAAGTTCAAGAAATCATCAAAGGAGCATTAGCAGAATCCGGTGAAGCAGTCATCCAAACATATGACTTTGATCGAGCTGAACATCAAGAATACATCGATAAAATTATTGGCAGGTTTATGAATCCATATATCTCTGACGATGTAACAAGGGTTGCTCGTGGTCCAATTCGTAAGCTAGGAGCAAATGATCGCTTAATCCGTCCTGCAAGTGTATATATGGAAGTAACTGGCGGGAAAGAGCCAACATACCTTGCAAAAACAATTGCTGCAGCTCTGAACTACAAATTCGATGAAGACAAAGAAGCCGTTGAATTACAGCAAATAATCGCTGATAATGGTATTGTTAAAACGCTTGAAAAGGTTTCGGGGTTAGCTGCAGATCATCCGCTTACTGGGGTGATTTTGCGGGAAGTTGAGGGGTTGGAGTAGGAGAAAGAGTTGAGTGGACTTTGCGCTCGAACAGCTTGATTTCATATCCTAATTGCTTGGACATTAAAATCAATTCAACTACGAAAAACTTCAAATATTGATGATGAAATACTAGATTCAGTTTGCAGGATTTATACCTGTAATTGAGTCTAGTATTTTTAGTAATTAAAAAGTACCAAGCTTTCGTACTACATAAGTGCAACGAAGCCGGTCTCTACATGGCTTGGTTAAACCACAAGTTTCAGTATACTTTCATTGAAGTATAAATCCCGTTCAAAATTTCATAATCTTAGGAACACACAATATCTGTGCTATAGTAGTATCAAAAAGCGAGGGATATGACATGACAAAAAAACTGATATTTTTCGACATTGATGGAACGCTTTTTGATGATGAGAAAAAGCTACCTGCATCGACAAAGAAGGCAATTGGGCAATTACATGATCAAGGCCATGAGATCGCGATTGCAACTGGTCGCTCGCCGTTTAATTTTAAGGAATTACAAGCCGAGCTAAACATTGATGCATATGTAAGCTTTAATGGGCAATACGTTGTACATAATAACGAAGTCATTTATAAGAATGCGATTGATCCGGATAAATTAGCAGAATTGACAAGATTCTCTATGGAAAAGGAACATCCGTTAGTATATATGAACGAAGCGGAATGGAATTCTAATATTGAGAGCCATGAACAAATTAATGAAGCAATAGATTCACTTAAGGTTAATAGTGAACTAACATATAATCCTTCCTTTTTTAAAGGGCGGGAAATTTACCAAACACTGCTTTTCTGCACAGAAGAAAATGATTATATGTATCAGAATAAGTTTCCAGAACTTGATTTCGTAAGATGGCATACATATTCATTAGATGTAATTCCAATGGGAGGTTCCAAGGCAAACGGAATTGAACAGCTTGTACGTCATTTAGGCATCGATCTGCAAGATGTTTATGCGTTTGGTGATGGGTTGAATGATATCGAAATGCTGAAGCTTATTCCAAATAGTATTGCAATGGGCAATGGACATGAAGAGGCAAAAAAGGTAGCGAAGTATGTAACGAAGCATGTTGGTGATGATGGGATATTGCATGGGTTGAAGATGGTTGGGTTGTTGTAAGTAGTATTTGATATGGCGAAATTAGGATGATTTCTATCATTTCCGGGGAAATATCGACAAAATAAATACGCTTATATTCGGTAAAATTCGGGTAGTGATGTTGAATATAAAATATCTGTAAAATAAGGACATTCAATGAAATGTGAGTGATTAAGTATCAAAAGTTAAAAGTTGCTATACCCAATGAGTAAGCGTTTCTTACCATTAGGTATAGCAATTTTATTTGAATTGTAACTTTTTATTTAACTTACAACTGTGTGGTCTAACTCCGCCTTATCTTAGATTTACCAGCCTTTATCCTATCCCTTCTATGTGTTTATTTTGATTGATTCCATCTGTACTATATTTCCTGTACATTTCGTGATACCTGATTAGACACTTCTATTTTACCGAAAGAGAATCATTATGGCTTTTCTCATTGCCTAGTTTTTCTTTGGAAGACCAGAAGAACGATTCTGTTGGCCTTTTTTATTCCGCCTCTCTGAATTTAGTAGAAAAATAGGTTATTGGTGTTGGAAACTACCACTGCCAGAATTCTTTGCCATAGGAACTTCTTAAGTAGTGAAACTAATCTCATTTAAACCACGAGAGCTGTCCGAGAGGTTTAAACAAGAATAAGAGTGTTCACTGAGGGTATCCTGCCTATTGCTATTTCCTAATATTAAAATAGTATGAATCTATATAAATAATGTGACTATATCTTGAATATAGAATATTTTAATTTTATAGACAATAAACAGGTTGGATGGTATAATCTCCCTATCTAGTCGATTAGATAGGGAAAAATTCTTATGCAAAGCTAATAATTCTTGCAAATACACAAGAATAGTGCTTCAGTCAGAATGAATGAAAGCGTTTTAATGGTGACGGTTGATTAAATGATATCGAGCTGTTGGAAATTAATGAACCTCGTCTTCTTAGAAATGAACTAAAAGTAGAGATTAACGCAGGAGGTGTCGTGGGGGCGTCTGTAAAAAGTTTATAAATATACACATAAATAAGGGAGGATTAATATGAGAAAGAAATGGAATCACTTGAGGAAAGTCAGCTTAACATTTGCAGTTGTAGTAGGTTTAAGTGCTGTACTTTGGGGGTGTAGTGGAGGAACAAAGGAGAGTACAGCTGAAACTGGCAACACCTCTACTGAAGAGCAAAGTCAAACGATTCGATTGGTAGCAGCTAATCATCCATGGACCGAAGCGATCAAGCCACTTCTTCCTGAATTTGAAAAAGAAACGGGTATAAAGGTGAAAGTTGACAGCTACTTTGAAGACCAGCTTTCTCAAAAGACCTCGGTCGAATTTGCTGCGAATGCAAAAAGTATAGATGTTGTTATGTTCCGCCCGCTTCAAGATGGAAAGCAATTTGAGAAAAATGGCTACTTCGCTACATTAAATGATTACGTTTCAAAAGAAAAAAGCTCTACTGATGATTTTATTCCTTCTGCTTTAGGCAGTGTGAAAAAAGGGGACAATCTTTATGGGTTTCCGGTCGTGACTGAATCGACCGTTTTATACTATCGTAAAGATATTCTAGATGAAGCAGGACTTACACCTCCGACCACGTTGGATGAGTTGAAAGAACAGGCAGAGCAATTGAGCGATCCCGATAACGGTTTGTATGGGTTTGTAGCTCGTGGGAAGCGTTCCCCAGCCGTTACTCAGTTTTCAAGTTTCCTATATAGCCATGGTGCAGATTTCATGAAAGATGGAAAAGCTACCCTGAATACGCCTGAGGCTATTGATGCTTTCGAATATTATGGTGGTATGCTAAAGGACTATGGCCCTCCTGGAACATTAAACATGAGCTGGCCTGAAGCAATGGCTGTCTTTACACAAGGAAAAGCAGTGTTCTATACGGATGCATCTGCGCTCTATACGAACGCAACCGATCCTTCGAAATCAAACGTGGCAGATAAAGTTGGTTTTGCACCGTTCCCTGCTGGTCCCGGAGGAAACCATGTGGCTGCTCCTCCAGCATGGGCTGTTGCAATCGGAGCCAATTCTGAAAAGAAAGATGCAGCATGGGAATTCGTGAAGTGGGCAACAAGTAAGGATATTGTTTTGAAACTCCAAAAAACTGGAATTACAGGTGCTCTTACTTCTGTATGGGAATCACCAGAGGGAACGGAGAAATTCCCTAAAGATCTCGCGGAGGCTATTGTGACAAACAACAAATATGGTATACCGTATGACCGCCCTGCTATTGTCAATGTGGGTGCGGCAAGGGATGCAATCGGTGATGTCATAAATGCAGCGATTGAAGGTAAGGACGTAAAAGCTGAAGCAGAGGAAGCCAACAAAGCCTTCCAAGATATTCTGGATAAGGAATAAGAGAATCAAGGAAATTGACTCTCTTCAGAAGTCATTTTCCTTGGTTAAATTGTCCATATATTTGGTTTTTGAAGGAAAGGAGAAGACAGCATGTCTTACTGGTTCGACAAACATGTAAAATGGATTTACCCTCTCCCGGCAGTACTATTTGTGGCCTTGATGATGGTTTTTCCAATTGGTTATACCTTCTGGCTTAGTTTCAATGAATGGAGCATGTCAAATGTGGCGCCACCTTTGTGGGTAGCTTTCGAAAATTATAAAGAGCTATTTGCAGATGAATTGTTTCGGCAGTCGCTTTGGACCACTTTTTATTTTACCTTTATTGCTGTTGCAGTGCAGACTGTACTTGGGGTACTTCTTGCTCTTTTGTTAAACGCACATTTTATTGGTAAAGGAATTGTGAAAACCCTTTTCCTTCTTCCAATGGTTGCAACACCAGTAGCCATCGGTCTAGTTTGGGTTTTAATTTACGAACCCAATGTAGGTGTTGCCAATATTTTTTTACAAGTCATGGGTTTACCAGCTCAGGAATGGCTGGCATCGCCTGATCTTGTTCTCCCATCTTTGATTATCATTGATGTATGGGAATGGACTCCTATGATCGCTCTCATTGTCCTTGCAGGGCTTGTTTCACTGCCAAAGGATCCCTATGAAGCAGCTATTGTGGATGGGGCTAATCGTTTTCAAATCTTTTGGAAGATCACCTTGCCGCTTTTGCAGCCAACTATATACTCAGCTGTCTTGCTTCGTTTGATTGATGCATTAAAAACATTCGATATTATCTATGCAACGACTCAAGGGGGACCAGGAACATCTTCACAGACACTAAACATTTATGGATATGTATTAGGTTTCCAATATTTCCAACTTGGGAAGGCCTCGGCCCTATTAATGGTGTTCTTTGCCATTGTACTTGCCCTTAGCATTCTAGTGATTTTCTTGCGTAAAAAGGTGGGTGTTTCTATATGATAAAAAAAAGGATGAAATTGATTTTTATGAGTTTAGCAGTGTATCTGATTCTATTTATCTTTATCGCACCTTTCCTTTGGATGGTCTTGGCATCGTTTAAGACCCAGCAACAGATTTTAGATACATCTAATCTCTTAGCCATAACGCCAAGTTTTTCTAACTTTGTCAATGTATTTACCCAATACGAATTTATGGGTTTCATTGGGAACTCTTTTCTTGTTGCTGTGGCATCCACATTTTTAGGTCTTTTGTTAGGATTGCCTGCTGCTTATTCCATCGCAAAATACAAACAAAATGGTCTCGGTTTGTTAATTCTCGTTGCTCGTATAGTCCCAGGTATTTCATTTTTGATTCCTTGGTTCATCATCTTTTCAAAACTGGAACTTATAGATACATATACAGCTCTGACTCTCAGTCATGTGCTTGTGACTATGCCATTTATTATTTGGGTTATGATCCCTTTTTTCGAAAGCTTGCCAGGAGAATTAGAGGAATCAGCAAGAATAGATGGTTGTACGACAACCGGTGCACTAATTAGGATTATATTGCCGATTTCAGGTCCTGGGATTATCACGGCTTCCATACTAGCCTTTATTTTTTCATGGAACAATTTCATGTTCTCACTGATTCTAGCAGGTGAAAACACCAAAACTTTGCCAATTGCTATCTTTAATTTCCTTTCCTATTCTGAAATTAACTGGGGAGGTTTAATGGCTGCATCCGTAATTATCACATTACCTGTTCTTATTATCGCCCTCTTCATGCAGCGCTATATTATTGCGGGGATGACTGGTGGGGCGGTTAAAGGTTGAGCCTAAGGGAGGTTCTCGTAGCTTTTTTCTTTAGACCCTTAATCTCTAGCTGTATTGTTCTAGACTTACATAAAAATCTGAGACAAAAAAACACCTTCTTAGGCTGCTATTCCTCTAAATTCAATAGGGGATTGGTAGCCTGATTTATCATGAATACGTTCTTTGTTATAATACCTCATATGCATGCACACGATTCATTACTTCCTCAGTGATAAAGAATCATATCATTCTTCTGACTTTATATTAGAAAATTCCTGGATTTATCCCAATAGATAGGTTCGGTTTGATAATAAACGTCCTGGATTTCCATTTGCGTTTGGTTTAATACGACACTGTAAATTAAATCTTTGTATTACGTTGAACTGTATTCCTACGTAATTTTACCTTATCTCTACTAATTGATTTGAAAGATAGAATAGTGGGATGGGACGGAGTAACCCCTGTCCCATAGTGGAGTCGAGCGGCTTGTGTCTTAAATCCAGCGACGCATCAAAACCAAAAAAAGCGCCCAGGCCACAGCCTGAGCACTCTCTCAACAATCCTTATTTAACTACAGATTCCACATGTTTAACAACATTTTCTACAGTAAATCCGTATTCTTCCATTACTTTTTCACCTGGTGCAGATGCGCCGAATGTATCGATTGCGATTACTTTTCCTGCGTCACCTACATAGCGGTTCCAGCCGAATGATGATGCCATTTCAACACCAACACGTGCTTTAACGTTAGAAGGGATAACAGATTCTTTGTAAGCTTCGTCTTGTTTCTCAAAGCGATCCCATGATGGCATGCTGACAACGCGAACGTCGATATCTTTTTCTTTTAATGCTTTTTGTGCATATACTGCTAATTGTACTTCAGATCCAGTCGCTAAGATTAATGCATCTGGAGTTTCTTTTTCAGAGTTGCTTACAACATAAGCACCTTTCTTAACGCCTTCGTATGCATTTTCTTTTGTACCTTCTAAAGTAGGTAGATCTTGTCTTGTTAATGCAAGTGCTGTTGGTTGATTAGTTGATTCAACCGCTAAGCGCCATGCTGCTGCAGTTTCATTAGCATCTGCAGGACGGATTAGAGATAGGTTAGGGATTACACGTAATGCTGCTAAATGCTCAACAGGTTCGTGTGTTGGACCATCTTCCCCAACTGCAATTGAATCATGTGTGAACACATACGTAACAGGTGCGTTCATGATTGATGCTAAACGGATAGAAGGACGCAGGTAGTCACTGAACACGAAGAATGTTCCACCGAATACGTTCAATCCACCATGTAATGCCATACCATTCAGTGCTGCTCCCATTGCATGTTCACGAACACCGAACCAAATATTTCTTTCATTATAAGAGTTACGTGAGAAGTCACCTTCACCGTTAATTGTTGTTTTGTTTGAACCAGCTAAGTCAGCACTTCCACCGAAGAAGCTTGGAACAGCTTTTGCTACAGCATTTAGAACCTTACCTGAAGATGCACGAGTAGCCATATTGTCGCCTACTTCAAATGCAGGAAGTTCTTTTTCCCAGCCTTCAGGAAGTTTTCCGCTGATAGCAGTTTCAAATTCAGCTGCTAATTCAGGGTATTTTTCTTTGTAAGTAGTAAGTAAATCATTCCATGCTGCTTCTTTTTCTTCGCCGTCTTTGCCGATTTTTTCATTGAAATCAGCATAAACTTCTTCTGGAACAGAGAAATCTTCATGTGTCCATTTGTAGAATTCTTTTGTAAGCTTCACTTCATCGGTACCAAGTGGTGAACCATGTGAAGTAGAAGAACCTGACTTATTCGGTGAACCGTAACCAATGATTGTTCTAACTTCGATCAATGTTGGTTGCTCTGTATTTGCTTGTGCTTCTTTAATTGCAGCACGGATTGCATCTACATCGTTACCATCTTCTACACGAATTACTTGCCATCCGTATGCTTTAAAGCGTTGTTCCGTATTTTCAGAGAATGATTTATTCAAATCACCGTCTAATGAAATATCATTAGAGTCATACAATGCGATTAATTTTCCTAATCCTAAATGACCTGCTAATGATGCTGCCTCATGAGAGATACCTTCCATTAGATCACCATCACTAACAAGTGCGTAAGTATAATGATCAACAACAGAAATATCGTCTTTATTATATTTTGCTGCTAAATGTGCTTCTGCCATTGCAAAACCAACAGACATTGCAATCCCTTGTCCAAGTGGACCAGTTGTTGCTTCCACACCATCTGTATGATGTACTTCAGGATGTCCTGGAGTTTTTGATCCCCATTGACGGAATGATTTTAAGTCGTCAATAGAAACTTGATAACCAGATAAATGAAGTAAGCTATATAGAAGCGCTGAACCGTGACCAGCTGAAAGTATGAAACGGTCGCGATCAAACCATTTTGAATTCTTAGGATTGTGATTCATGAAATCAGTCCATAATGTGTATGCCATTGGTGCAGCACCCATTGGAAGACCAGGATGACCAGAATTCGCTTTTTCGATTGCATCAATCGACAATGTACGAATCGTATTAATGGATAACTGTTCGATATTATTTGACATTGTGTAATCTCCTTTGTTTAAAAATTAAAATTGTACCTAACCCTATTCTATTATGTAACGTTTTCAATAACAAGTATTAATTAGTTTATTTGTTAAACTAATTGTTTTTTGTATATTATTAGTTGGAATAGTATGGAAATTTTTTAGAATTACGACGATGATGCAGGATATTTATAGTGAATGGAAAAGTATGGTAACTTTATCACTGAGAGTCTTAAGCACAATTTTAATTGAAATTGAGGTACATAGATTGGGTCCAAATGGGATTGAATATTATATGTAAGCGCTTTAAAATAAAATTAAGGAATGGGGGCCTACCATTGTTTGATCTAAGATCTTATTCGTTATTTAAAGAGATTATGAATCACGATCAAGTGACAAAAGCTGAAGTAATGAGGAAATCAAATTTAACAGAGCGACAGTTCAATTATGATTTTGAAAAAATGAATGATGCTCTGGCTAGTCTTAACCTGCCGACTGTAAAACAGGATAACAATATATTTATTATTGATGAAGCTTTGCTAGAGGTATACAAATCTGGAATTGCTTTAAAACTAAATCCAAATCAATTTGTATTTTCCGAATTAGACAGGGTTTATCTTATATACTTATACACTTTTATTCGACAAGAAACTGTCTCCAATTATCATTACCAATTGCTTGTTGGTGTCAGTAAGAATACTGCACTAGCAGATGTAAAAAGAGTAAGAGAGCTGTGTGAGGAATGGAATATCCAAATTATTTACACAAGAGCGGAAGGTTACCACCTCTCGGGTAATGAATTGGATAAACGAAAATTAGCTTTGTATTGTATTAATACATTATTGTCAGAGGACCTTGGGAAAGAAATCCTTCTACTCGTACTGAGAACATGGGGATGTGAAAATTATCTCGTTTTGACTCAGCAAATATTGGATGAATTTTTAGTAGAAAAGGATATCGATCTTGTAAAAAGCAGGAAAGCAGAAATGATTTGGAATCTTACTTTTGTGAGGATAAGAAAGAAAAATGATTCATTAGTATTTAAAGAATTTGAGAAAAGATTTATTGAAAGACAAAAACTATTTGAATTTGGTAAAAGCTTAGCAAACCAATTATTTACTAAAGGTGGTGAGGCTGAAAGCTACTATGTAACAATCCAATTACTAATTGCGTTACAGGAGGTTTCTATTGAAGAGAATCCATCCTTAGTAGAGCTTGCAGAACGAATCATTGAAGAATTTGAACGAGTCACATTATTACCGATTGAGGATAAACATTACTTACTAAAAAGTCTATACAATCACTTAGTTCCCGCATTTTTTAGAATATCTTTTGGTATACCATTAGTGAATCCTATGGCAACTAGAATTAAGCAAGATTATGCTTATTTATTTCAATTTGTAAAAACTGCGCTAGCGCCATTGTCAATGTGGACTGGGAAGAAGATTAGTGAGGACGAGGTAGGATATTTTACACTGCATTTTGGAAGTTATCTTGAAAAGGATAAAAAGCCAAGAAATGAACATTTAAATGGCTTAATTGTTTGCGCAAATGGCATAAGTACCTCACTAATGCTAAAGGCACAGCTTAATGAGATGTTTCCTATGATCAATTTTACAAGCATACACTCTGCAGAGGAAATAGCTAATGTAGCAAAATCGAGTTATGATTTAATCTTTTCAACTGTGGAGGTTGATTCTACTAAGCCGGCATATCTATTGAAGCCATTACTTTCACAAGTAGAAAAGAATTACCTTTTACAGGCAGTTGCAACAGATTTTCCTAGGTTGGACTACAGCCTTATATCTGTAGATAAACTAATGGGAATTATTAAAAAACATGCAGAGATAAAAGACGAAGAAAAGTTATTTTCAGAGCTCGTCGATAAGTTATACTTTAAAAAATCTAATAAAGGTAGGTATTCACCAATGCTTTCAGAATTATTAACAGAAGACATGATTCATTTTACTTCCGAAAGTTTAGATTGGCATCATGCAATTTCAATGGCCGCAGAACCATTGGTCAATGCCGAAAGTGTAGAGGAACGTTATGTTGATGCAATGATTAAAAACGTAGAAGAAATAGGAACTTATATTCACGTCGGCAAGGGGATTGCTATTCCGCATGCACGACCTGAGGAGGGTGTAAAAGAGATTGGTATGTCCTTCTTAAGAACGAAAAAACCTGTATTGCTTTTAGATAAAGAAGAACATGCAATCGATGTTTTTATATGTATTGCAGCAGTCGATAATGAATCTCATTTGAAGGCACTTGCATCGTTAACAAAGATTCTAGCAGACGATACTCTGTTACGGGAAATAAAAGAAGCAGAGACGTCAGAGCAAATAATAGAGATTATTAAAAAGGGAGAGAATTAATATGAAAATTTTAGCAGTTTGTGGATCAGGGTTAGGTACTAGTTTTATGGTGGAAATGAACATCAATCAAATATTAGGTGAATTAGGAATTACTGGTGTAGAAGTATCACACTCTGATTTAAGTTCAGCGACACCACAAGATGCAGATGTATTTTTCTTAGCGAAGGATATTGCAGAAGGTGGCGCACATTTAGGCGAAGTAGTTGTTTTAGATAGTATTATCGATATGGATGAATTACGTACAAAAGTAAAACAAGTATTAGAAGAGAAAAATCTAATCTAATTTTTCTATTGAGGGGGAAAAATAATGAGCGCATTGATAGATATATTAAGCCAACCAGCGATATTAGTTGCATTAATTTCCTTAATTGGTCTACTTGCACAAAAGAAATCGACAGCTGATACGGTGAAAGGAACGACTAAAACATTTGTTGGATTTCTAGTTATCTCTGCTGGGGCAGGGATATTAGGAACAGCATTAACCCCATTTGGTGAAATGTTCCAAGAGGCTTTTAACGTTTCAGGTGTAGTACCAAATAACGAGGCAATCGTTGGTTTAGCACTGACTGAATTTGGTACAACTACAGCATTAATTATGTTCTTCGGAATGGTCGTCAATATTTTAATTGCAAGATTTACTAGATTTAAATACATTTTCTTGACAGGTCACCATACACTGTATATGGCTTGTATGCTAGCTGTAATTATGGCAGTTGCAGGATTTAATACTGTTCCACAAATTATTGCGGGTGCAGTTGCTTTAGGGATTATCATGACATTATCACCAGCTATTTTGCAGCCATTTATGCGTCAATTAACTGGGAATGATAATGTTGCTTTAGGGCATTTCAGTGCAGTAGGATATGCAATTAGTGGATTGGTAGGAAAATTATTTAAAGGATCAAAATCCAATTCAACAGAGAATATTAATTTTCCAAAAGGGCTTGGATTTTTACGTGATAGTACAGTAAGTATAGCTTTAACAATGGTAGTTATGTATGTAGTTGTTGCTTTATTTGCAGGACCAACATACATTGAAAGTGAAT
The DNA here is from genome assembly GCF_003352005.1 of Oceanobacillus zhaokaii. Taxonomy (GTDB): domain Bacteria; phylum Bacillota; class Bacilli; order Bacillales; family Amphibacillaceae; genus Oceanobacillus; species Oceanobacillus zhaokaii. Next base: position 3,438,663 of record NZ_CP024848.1, on the reverse strand, counting down.
TAAGCAGCGGTACAAACTATTTAGTATTTTCAATAATACAAGCTGGTAGTTTCGCAGCAGGTGTATTTATTATTCTTCAAGGGGTTCGCTTAGTATTAGCAGAAATCGTCCCTGCATTTAAAGGGATCTCTACAAAATTAGTACCGAATGCCAAACCAGCGCTTGATGTACCAATTATATACCCATATGCACCAAATGCTGTGTTAATTGGCTTTTTCTCTAGTTTTGTAGGTGGAATTGTAAGTATGGTTATCCTTGCATTTACTGGTGGTGTCATCATTTTACCAGGTGTTGTTCCTCACTTCTTCACTGGAGCCGCTGCAGGAGTATTTGGTAATGCAACAGGTGGCATTAAAGGATCTATTGCAGGATCTTTTGTAAACGGTTTAATCATCTCGTTCTTGCCAGTATTCCTAATGCCAGTATTAGGAGATTTAGGATTTGCAAACTCAACATTCTCAGATGCCGACTTTGGAGTTGCTGGTATTTTCTTCGGTGCATTAGCTAATTATGGTGGAACAATAGCTATTGTGATTAGTTTAATCGTAATTCTATTATTAATGGCAATCCCTTTAAAAAATAAAAAAGTTAGCCAGGAAGCAAAATAATTAATCATTTAATAGAGTATCGGGATGATTTTTCGAGAAAATTATCCCCCTATCCTAACAAACTATAAAGATTATTGGAGGCTTCACATATGACTACATCAACTTCATCTATATCCGAGTTATCAATAAATACAATCAGAACATTAACGATAGATAGTGTCGAAAAAGCACAGCATGGTCATCCAGGAATGCCAATGGGGGCTGCTCCTATGGCATATAGCTTATGGAAAAATGTAATGAATATTAATCCAGAGAATCCAAAATGGTTTAATCGAGATCGCTTTGTTTTAGCAGCTGGTCACGGTTCTAATTTATTGTACAACTTACTGCATCTATCTGGTTTTGATGTGACAATAGATGATTTGAAAAACACAAGACAATGGGGAAGTAAAACGCCAGGACACCCTGAATATGGCATAACACCGGGCGTTGAAGCAACAACTGGTCCACTTGGTCAAGGTATCCCTGTAAGTGTAGGTTTAGCATTAGCTGAAAGGCATCTTGCGGAAACATATAATAGAAGTGAATTTCCTATAGTGGACCATTACACATATACTATCTGTGGGGATGGAGACTTAATGGAAGGTGTGTCCTATGAAGCTGCATCTCTAGCAGGCCATTTAAAACTTGGGCGTTTAATTGTCTTATACGATTCTAATAACATTAGTTTAGATGGAGGACTTGATCTTTCATTTTCTGAAGACATTAAAAAGCGTTTTGAATCGTATAACTGGCAATATTTACATGTCGAAGATGGCAATAATATCGAAGCAATTACGAAAGCGATTGAAGCTGCTAAAGCTGATGAAAATCGCCCAACACTAATCGAAGTTAAAACAATTATTGGTTATGGATCACCTTCATTACAAGGAACAAATGATGCACATAGTGACCCACTAGGAAAAGAAGAAATCGGGCGTACAAAGAAATTTTATAACTGGAATTATGAAGAGGATTTTCATGTGCCAGCAGAGGTTTATGAAGATTTTAGCAGTATTAAGGAAAATGGAAAGATTAAAGAGAGTGAATGGAAGTCATTATTGGATAGATATCAAGCAAATTACCCTGAACTTGCAACAGAGTTTAAGAGAATTATCGCCGGTGACCTTCCGCAAAATTGGGATGCAAATCTACCTTCTTACAATGAAAACAATACGCTAGCAACACGTGTGGCAGCGAGTGAAACATTAAATGCGCTTGCAAAAAATATTTCGGAATTGGTTGGCGGATCTGCAGACTTAGACTCTTCAACAAGAACAAGATTAAAAGCATACGAAGATATGAATAGTCTAGATTATGCAGGTAGAAATATCCGATTTGGTGTAAGGGAGTTTGCGATGGGTGCAATTGCTAATGGTCTTGCCCTTCATAATTTGAGACCATTTGTAAGTACATTCTTTGTTTTCTCAGATTACCTACGCCCAGCAATTCGACTAGCTTCTCTGATGGAATTGCCAGTAACATATGTATTTACACATGATACTATTGCTGTTGGACAAGACGGGCCAACACATCAGCCGATAGAGCAATTGGCATCGTTCAGAGCAATGCCAGGGCTTTCTGTTATCCGCCCTGCAGATGCAAATGAGACGAAAGAAGCATGGAAAATAGCAGTAAAACAAAAGGAAAATCCAACGATGCTCGTACTTGGAAGACAAGGTCTACCAACGCTAAAAGATTCAGAGACTTTAGCTGCAACAGGTGTACAAAAGGGTGCTTATGTTATTTCAAAAGCTAAAGAGGAAGCAGTCGGTATCCTTATTGCTGCAGGATCAGAAGTCAGTCTTGCTATTCAAGCACAAGAACAATTAGTTAGCGAAGGAATTTTTGTCGACGTAGTAAGTATGCCTTCTTGGGATCTATTTGAAAAACAATCAGAAGCTTATAAAGAAAGTGTTTTACCAAGAAGTCTGCAAAAAAGATTGACAATTGAAATGGGATCCAAGCTAGGTTGGAGAGAGTATGCAGGAAATAATGGGGCAGTGATGAGTATCGATATGTTCGGTGCTTCTGCTCCAGGGAATCGCGTTATTGAAGAGTATGGATTTACTATTGAAAATGTAGTGAAGAACTTTAAATCATTATTATAGGATGCATTTGCTATAATAAGGTAGCCTAGAAGTTATAGGTTACCTTATTTTGTAGTTAAGTAAGGATAAAAACTTTCTTAACGAATAAGTGCAACTAAGGCTGTTATCGAAATGCTCGGTGACAAACCAATTTTCTAATAATTAAACAGGCTAATATTTTGATAGATATCGAAGGAGCTGCAATCATGTACTATCTAACAGAATACCACCATCACACTGACAATTCATTTGATTCAAAAGCAAATATGGATGACGTATGCCTGCAAGCAATAAATAAAGGTATCAATGAAATATGTTTCACCGAACATTTTTCAGTTAATCCGAGTGCTCCAACTTATGGCCATATAGATTTTGAACGATACTTCACACAAATTACTGCATGCCGAGAAAAGTATGAAGGCAGATTAGTTATAAAAGCTGGTATTGAGCTCTGTGAACCGCACTTATTAAGGGACGAGTATGCCCAAGCTTTAAATGGACTTGAATTAGATTTTATTCTAGGTTCTGTACATAACATCAAGGAAGAAAAACTAAGAAAATATATGTCTGAGAAAACACCAAATGAGATTTATCAAGGCTATTTTGAAGAAGTATTTGAGCTCGTATCCTATGCAGATATTGATGTGATTGCACATTTCGATCTGATGAAGAGATATGCTATCGACACTATCGGCAATTATGCATTCCTGGATTTTCAAGAGATAGTCGAACGAATTTTACGTAAAGCTATTGACCGGGGAATCGGAATTGAAATTAATACATCAGGAATATCAAATGTAAAAGTGGGAGAAGCATTTCCAACAATGAATATATTAAAGCTGTATAAATATTTAGGGGGTGAAATTCTTACGATAGGCTCCGATTCGCATCGTGCTGAGACTGTTGGGGCTCATTTGGATGATGCTCTTTTGATGGCGAAGGAAGCAGGCTTCAAGTATGTGTATACATTTGATAAGCGGATGGCGAAAAGAGTGGGGATTTAGAGGATTTTCTAAAGAATACTTTGAATTAGATAGAAGTGTCGCTATACTCTTTATGAAGATATAGCGATGCTTTTTTATTTGAAACCTATGGATTAAAGAGAGGGTCTCCATATTTTATTCCCTAACTGAATGAAGTATTTTAGAGCCTTTTGTTGTCAATTCTAATGTTATAACATTAGGTTCTCTGAATTTTTCACAAAAACAGTGTATAATAAAAAGGCGTTTTCAAAAGGGTTTTCGCAGTACATATAAAAAAGGTACATAAAATTTATTTTGAGGTGTTTATTTATGAGTAAATTAGGAATTATGACAAGTGGCGGAGACGCGCCTGGAATGAATGCTGCAATTAATGCTGTTGTAAAAGCGGCTAATTATTATGAGCTAGAGGTAATGGCAATATATTACGGATTCCAAGGCTTAATAAATGGAGATATTTATCCAATAACTTCTAATGAGTTGGAAAACGTTACAGATAAAGGTGGAACCATATTAAAAACATCAAACAGTCGAGAATTTATGGCTGAGATAGAGGAAAACAAAGCACTGGATGCCTTAAAGAAATTCGAGATAAGTGCATTAGTTATTATCGGTGGTGAGGGATCCTTTAAAGCGGCTGATAAATTGCATCAACAAGGTGTAAAAGTAATTGGTATACCTGCAATAGTTGAAAATAATCTAGCATATACCGAATATGCCATCGGATTTGATACAACGGTAAATACGATATTAGAAAGTATTGGTAAAATCAAAGACACAAGTTTATCACACGAAAAAACAACGATTGTCGAAGTAATGGGTAGAAAATGTGGTGATTTAGCTTTATATTCAGCTCTAGCAGGTGGCGGAGAAATCATTTCTACTCCGGAAAAAAAATTAGATTTAGACACTCTATGCTCTGAATTGAGTGAAAGAATTAACAAGGGCAGAAGAGATAATCTCATCATCGTAACTGAAAATCTATATGATTTAAACGAGTTACAAAAAGGAATAGAAGATAAATTAGATATTAGTGTGCGTACCTCTATTTTAGGACTTTTACAAAGAGGAGGACATCCATCCGCGTTTGATAGGAGAATAGCAAGCAGAATGGGTGTTGCAGCAGTAGAACTATTAAAGGACGGACATTCAGGGAAGGCTGTTGGAATTAGAGAGAATAAAATAATCAATGTTGATTTTAGTGATGTGCATACTAAAGTGAGCGAGAAATTAGAGGATTACCGTTTAGCGGAAATACTTTCATATTAAATCTCTTGTTTATGATAGAAGTTAAATGATTAGCGTTTTTGCATAGGAAAGGTAACCGATTGATAATCGGTTATCTTTTTCTATTTTAAATCGACAAATTTCGATAAAACAAGGGAAGTGACAGGCACCTCAAAAACATAAATGAATAATATAAAACCTCCTCAATATACTTAATATAGGTAAATCTATCCAAAATGCATTTGGAAGCGCTTACCTAAATATTGCGAGGAGGATATTTTATGAATATTTTATTGTGCTGTGCAGCAGGAATGAGTACGAGCTTACTAGTAACGAAAATGGAGGCGTATGCAAAGGAGCAAGGATTGGATTGCAAGATTTGGGCGGTGTCTGCAAACGAAGTCAATAATCATGTCGACGATGCTGATGTTCTTCTTCTAGGACCGCAAGTGAGATATTTACTTCCCAAAATGAAGAAAATTGGTGAGGAGAAAGGGATTCCGGTTGATCTAATTAACTCTGTCCATTACGGTCTGATTAAGGGTGATGAGGTTGTAAAGTTTGCTAGGAGCCTAATTGTTTCATAATTTTCAGGGGGTGATTATCTATGAGTAAAGTTAATGTATTTCTTGAAGAAAAAGTGATGCCTGTTGCTGGTAAAATAGCTGCGCAAAGACATTTACAAGCTTTACGGGATGGTATTATTTTAGCAATGCCGCTCATTATTATTGGATCGCTTTTCCTAATTCTAGGTTTTCTCCCAATCCCAGGCTATAACGAGTGGATGGCAAGCATATTTGGTGAACTTTGGTTAACAAAATTAACGTATCCAGTAACGGCAACATTCGATATTATGGCACTTGTTGCGACATTTGGGATTGCATACCGCCTTGCAGAACATTATAAAGTCGATCCGCTGAGTGCTGGTGCTATCTCCTTATCTGCTTTTGTTTTAGCAACGCCTTATTTTACGATGTTCACCCCAGCGGGTACGGAAGCAGCGATTGAGGTAACTGGTGTTCTTCCAATTGCTTTACTGGGAAGTAAAGGACTATTTGTAGGAATACTAATTGCGCTATTATCTACTGAAATTTTCCGGTACATTATTAAAAAAGGCTTGGTAATTAAAATGCCTGATGGAGTGCCACCAAGTGTAAGCAAATCGTTTATCGCGCTTTTCCCTGCAGCAATAGTAATTATTGTTGTTTGGCTGCTTCGTCTGATTATTGAAATGACACCATTTGAGAGTTTGCATAATATTGTTGGACAACTGTTACAGGAGCCACTCAGTGTTTTCGGTACAACACTAATTGGGGCAATTGTTTATGTGCTGCTTGTCCACCTGCTTTGGGTTTGTGGTCTCCATGGTGCAGCAATTATTGGCGGTATTATGGGACCAATCATGTTAGCCGCAACCGATGAGAATCGATTAGCTCTTCAAGCTGGAACAGAGATTCCGAATATTGTAAACATGCAGTTCTTTGAAATTTTTATTCATATGGGCGGGTCTGGTGCAACCTTGATGTTTGCTATTATGATGCTAATTTTTGCAAAAAGTCAGCAATCAAAACAATTAGGTAAACTGGCGATTGGACCAGGAATATTTAATATCAATGAACCAATTGTCTTTGGGGCTCCGATAGTGATGAACCCAATATTAATGATTCCTTTTATTTTAGCTCCAGTTGTAATGGCTATATCAACATTCGTGTTCATGCAGATAGGTTTTGCACCGAAAGCAACAGGAATCGCTGTTCCATGGACAACACCCCCAATTATTGGTGGATTGTTGGCAACGGGTGGAGACTGGCGTGGGGGAATGATGCAGGCGATTAACTTAGTCATCGCCTTTGCTATCTATTATCCTTTCTTTAAAGTTTGGGATAAGCAAAACTTGCAATTAGAAAAGGGAACAGAAGACGACAAAACAAGTGAATAACAAACAGGCGACTTCTATTTTAGGATTCTATTTGTTAATAACTAGACTTAAGGGCGTGTTTTTATTGACGAAGGATGAATTATATAATATTAGCTTTCAATTAATATTACACAGTGGGAATGCAAGGAGTTCCGCAATGGAAGCAATCAACGAAGCAAAAATGGAGAACTTTGACGAAGCAAAAAGGAAAATTACCGAGTCGGATGAGGAATTAATTCTAGCGCATAAATTCCAAACAAAATTAATCCAAGGGGAAGCTCGAGGTGAAAGGTTTGATATTCCTATTATTTTAGTCCATGCGCAAGATCATTTAATGACAGCGATAACGCTAAAAGAACTAGCAAACGAGATAATTGAAGTTCGGCAAGATATGCATCATTTAACAAACAATTAGGGGGAAGTGTATAATGGCAGTGAAAAAGCCAATAAAGATTGCAACTATCGGTGGAGGCTCAAGTTACACTCCTGAACTTGTAGAAGGGTTTATCAAACGATATGATGAATTACCAATCCAGGAATTATGGCTTGTCGATATTGAAGAAGGTAAAGAAAAACTTGAAATTGTCGGTAATCTAGCGAAGCGTATGTTCAAAAAGGCAAATCTTCCAGTAGAAGTCCATTTAACATTTGATCGAAGGAAAGCTTTAAAAGACGCTGATTTTGTTACTACTCAGTTTCGGGTAGGCTTACTGGATGCGCGGGCAAAGGATGAAAGAATACCACTTAAATATGGTGTGCTAGGTCAAGAAACAAATGGTCCTGGTGGTTTATTTAAAGGACTTCGTACAATACCGATTATTTTAGAAATCGTCAGTGAAATGCAGGAGCTTTGTCCAAATGCTTGGCTTGTTAACTTTACGAACCCAGCTGGAATGGTAACAGAAGCAGTTTTTCGTCATAGTGATTTTAGAAGAGTTGTTGGTCTCTGTAACGTACCAATTGGCATGGAAATGGGCATTGCCAAGCTGCTTGACGTAGAACATTCTAGAGTACGTATCGATTTTGCTGGGCTTAACCATATGGTATACGGACTAGATATATACGTTGATGGTGAAAGTGTTAAGGATAAGGTCATAGAATTAATGACGAATCCTAATAATACGAATTTCGTGAAAAATATTGAAGGACAGGAGTGGGAGCCAGCATTTATACGTTCTTTAAATGCGCTGCCGTGCCCTTATCATAACTTTTATTACAAAAGACCTGAAACACTTAAGAAAACAATGGAATCGGCAGAAAAGGAAGGAACTCGAGCTGAAGTTGTGCAGCGTTTAGAAAAAGAACTGTTTGAGCTTTATAAGAATGAAAACTTAAACATTAAACCACCTCAACTGCAGGAACGCGGTGGTGCTTATTATAGCGATGCCGCTGTTCGCTTAATTACTTCGATTTATAATGACAGAGGTGATATTCAGCCTGTAAACACGATGAATAACGGTGCGATTGCCAGCATTGCCAATGACTCAGCAGTAGAAGTAAGCTGTATTATTACAAAGGATGGTCCAAAACCAATTGCTGTAGGCGATATCCCAATAGCAGCCCGGGGACTTGTACAGCAAATAAAATCATTTGAACGTATTGCTAGTGAGGCTGCGGTTGAAGGAAGCTATGATAAAGCCGTTCTTGCTCTTACAATTAATCCACTAGTTTCATCAGATAAAGCTGCAAAACAAATTGTGGATGAAATGCTAGAAGCGCACAAAGATTATCTGCCAAAATTTTTTAATAGATAAGATTTTACAAAGGAATCATTTTCATAAGGTAATAAAATCAATAAAAAGATAAAGAAGCGGTTACGCTGCATTATATAATTGGAGGTAAGTTTTTTGATTAAGCTAATTGTAAACGCAGACGATTTTGGTTATTCAAGAGCAGTTAATTTTGGAATAATTGATACTTATCAACATGGTATTTTAAATTCTGCAACACTCATGACCAATATGCCTGGTGCAGAACATGCCTTTGAACTAGCTAGGAATAACCCAGATCTTCATGTAGGAATCCATCTTGTGCTTACTTGTGGCCGTCCAATATTAGAAGATGTTTCTTCACTGGTTGACAAATCTGGAAATTTTAAAAACTTGAAGGTACTATTAAATGATAATAACCTCAATCTTGATGATGTCGAAAAAGAATGGACAGCACAGATTGAAAAATTCCTGGCTAATGGAATTCGATTAACACATTTTGACAGCCATCATCATGTGCATGCAATTCCAGAACTGCTTCCTATCGTTCAAAAATTATCTGATAAATACGGACTAAAAGTGCGACGTGCGGCTAAAGAAGCAATTGAAGGAGTACCAGCTTTTTCAGATGTGTTTCTGCACGATTTTTATGGAACTACTGCAACTTATGATTATTTTGAAAAAATACCAACCCGTGCACGAGACAGTGCGATTGTCGAAGTAATGACACATCCCGGCTATTTAGATAATGCAATATTAAATGGTTCTTCTTATAATACAGATCGATTAAAAGAACTAGATATTTTGACAAGCATAAAACTCCCTGCCAATATTGAGTTATATGAATTTCAAAATGAAAACAGGATATAGATTAACATGTGGTGCATTAGTGGAGAATGAGCAATGATTCCAAAGAAAAGTTCTGAGCCATATACGACAACTATTAAACAAAAAATAATTAACTTAATTAATTTAACTAACTATGATACAATTAGGCTATAATATTTAAAAAGGGGAACATTTCATGCGACATGGCTCATTTCAACTAATGAAATCGGTGAATAAAACAAACATTTTAAACAAAATTCGTAATTCTGAGCCGATCTCCCGTGCGCAAATTGCGAAGGAGACAAACCTTACGCCGCCAACTGTCAGCAGTATTGTAAAAGAACTGATTGAGGAAAATCTAGTTACGGAGAGCAAGCTTGGTGAGTCGAATGGTGGGCGGAAACCGACAATGCTGCACATCAATAGCAGTGCTTTTTATGTGATAGGTGTAGATGCTGGGCCAGAGACCGTGGAATGTGTGCTTACAGATCTTGCAGGAGAAGTATTCAATCGTACCTCGAGTAAGCTGGCTCTACCGGTTACCAATGATCAATTTATCGCAATCTTAAAGGAAAATATTAATAAGCTCTTTCAGTCATCTGCTATTGATAAGGAAAAGGTATTCGGGATTGGTGTGGCAATGCATGGTGTTGTTGATGTGGAAACAGGAACATCGCTCATCGCACCGAATTTAAACTTAAGAAATATTCCTATTAAGGACGAACTGGAACAGGAATTCAACCTGCCGATAAAAGTAGAAAATGATGCACGGGCAATGGCACTTGGTGAATCATGGTTTGGAGGGCATGGTGAATTAGATAGCATGGTTGCTGTAAATATTGGCAGAGGTGTAGGTTCGGGCTTTGTGATTGATGGAAAACTTTACCATGGAGCACAAGATATTGCCGGTGAAATTGGTCATATGGCAATTGATATCCATGGCGAAACCTGTGAATGCGGCAATCGTGGCTGCTTGCAAACCTTTACGAGTGGAGCGGCGATTGCAAGAAGGGCGAGTGAACAACTCTCGAATGATAGCAGCTCTGGAGAATTAACTGGGAAAGAAGTGTTTGAGCTTGCACAAAATGGCGAGCTCGCTGCAATCAAAATTCTCCAAGAAACAGGAGAAATTATTGGGATTGGCCTAACGAACTTAATCCATCTGATTAATCCAAGTAAAATTGTTCTCGGTGGTGGAGTAATGAAGAGTGAGAGGTTTATACTGCCAGCGATTGAACAAACAATCGAGCAACGAGCGCTAACACCGGAAGCGAAGGGGACAGTTGTTGTGATGACAAGTCTTGGGGAAGATGCAACATTATTAGGGGCGGTATCATTATTCTTAGTGGAGTTATTTGCCGAAGTGTAATAAGAAAAGCTGAATCTAGCACATAGATTCAGCTTTTTCATATTCTATTCTTCTACCGAAAAGGTAAAACTTGTCTGCTTCTTATACGACTGGCCTGCATCCAATACTACATTTGGAAAGCCTTCATGATGTAAGGATGCTGGAGATCCCTGAGTTTCAAAACAAACCCCTAAATATTTCCTTGACATTCCGTTCCGAAGTTTCTCTCCTTCAACTAAACTGTTGGATGTATACATGACGACACCTGGTTGAGTGGTGACAATATCCATTCTTCTTCCAGAGTCTTTATCACGAACAACGATGGAATTTTCCTGTTCCGAGTCAAAAACAAAATAATGATCGTAGCCATTGCCAGCAAGGCGATTTTGCAAGGAATCATCCATAAAGCCATCCTGCAGCAAGCGACCCTCTCGAAAATCAAACACTGTTCCCTCAGTATCTAGCAACCTACCAGTTGGGATTAACTCCGAATCAAGCTCGACGAAATAATTACTATTCATTCTTACTTCGTGTTGATGAACCGCGTTTTTTAAGTTTCCACTTAAATTAAAATAGGAATGATTTGTTAAGGTGATAGGCGTTGTCTTGTCGCTCTTTGCCACATAATCTATTATAAGCTGATTCGAATCGGTCAACGTATAGGTTACTTCAATTGTAACATTTCCGGGGTATCCACCATCGCCATCAGCGCTTTGATGACCGAGCTTCAAACTAACAGCGCCATCTGTTTCAAAGGGTTCCACATCCCAAATGATTTGGTGAAATCCACCCGAACCACCATGCAGCTGATTTTTCCCTTCATTTGACTCAAGTTTATAGGTTTTGCCATCCAGTTCAAACGCAGCACCTTGAATTCTGCCAGCAACCCTGCCGATAAGAGCACCGAAAAAATTCGGATTTTCTGTGTAGTCCTCATAATCCTGATAGCCGAGGACAACATTTTCCAGCAAACCATCTTGATCCGGAACTAGAATCTGTGTAATAATTCCACCATAATCGAGTACGCTAACCTTCATTCCATTCTTATTCTCTAACGTAAATTCCTGCCATTTCCCTAAAATCTCTTTTGTCTCTATCATCGCCCAATTCTCCTCATCCATGAATTAAAACTTCAATAAACCGCTTAAATGCTGTAGGCTCTTTGAATACTCCAGCATCCTCCAAAACCCTGACAAATTTCTTGCCAAGCTCATTTTGTAATATTTTCTCAATATGCTCAGCCTCATTTTGCCTGCCATATTTTTCTCGCAACTCCAAAGCCCAGTCACGATGATATTCTTCTACATAATCAGATTCACCGAGTAAAAACTTCTTTATCTCCGCCATTTCTTGCTTCAATCTCGGTGGTAAAACGGCGAGCCCCATTACTTCGATTAAACCAATATTTTCCTTCTTGATATGGTGAACATCGGCATGGGGATGGAAAATTCCAAGCGGATGCTCAGCAGATGTCCGATTATTTCTCAAAACGAGATCAATCTCATAGACTCCATCACGATTTCTTGCAATTGGTGTAATTGTGTTATGTGGCGTATCGTCAGTAAAGGCAATCACATTGGCTGCAGGGTCCGAATAATTTTTCCATTTCTGCAAAATATAATCGCCTGCTTCAACAAGGTCTTCAATCTTCTCACTTCTCAAGCGGATGACAGACAACGGCCAATTTAATACGGCAGCATCAATTCCAGCAAAATCAGGGAGAACAAATGAAAATACAGCCTCCGCCCGAGTCATCGCAAATTCATAACGCCCCGCCTGATAATGATCATGGCTCAAAATCGATCCGCCAACGATTGGCAGATCAGCATTTGAACCGATAAAATAATGAGGAAATTTCTCCGTGAATTTGAGCAATCGCTCGAATGCCTGGCGATCAATCTTCATATCTCGGTGTTCTTCTGCAAGCAGAATACTATGCTCATTATAGTAAACATATGGAGAATACTGGAAATACCAGTTTTCACCTTGAAGGGGAATTTGAATAACCCGATGATTCGCCCTTGCTGGATGTCCAGTCCTGCCGGTGTATCCCTCATTTTCGACGCATAAAAGGCACTTTGGATAGTTTACTGATGTATGTTTTCTCTCCCGTTCACGCTTTAATTGCTCTGGGTCCTTCTCCGGCTTGGATAGGTTGATGGTAATATCCATTTGACCGTATTCCGTCTCTGCCTTGAATTCAATGTTTTTCTCTATTCGGTTCATCTGAATATAATTGCTGTTTTTGCTAAGTTGATAAAAGTAATCTGTCGCATCAATTGGGGACTCCTCATACTTCTGATTGAAAATAGAGTTAATGACGGAAGGACGAGCAAGGAAGCAATTCATTATATTCGCTGCGAGAATTTCCTTGTCATCGAAAACATCTTCAATTACCTTTTGCTCAACTGCATATGCAATCAACTTTTCTAATATATTTGGGATGTTATCATTCGTCGATTGTGCCACTTCTTCTGGAAAATCTTCAAGTTGCAGCACATTCATCACTTGATTCCGAGCATAATTTACATCTGCTCGCTCGATTAATCCAGCTTCAATAGCCTTTTCGATAAGCCCTGCAATATGAGAAAAAATCATTTTTTCACGACCTTCCTGTAGCCATTCGGATTCTTGCTATGCCAGTTCCACGCATCGGTAATAATTCGGTTTATCGATGTACGTTCTGGATTCCAGCCTAGTATTTGTTTTGCTTTCTCCGAGCTAGCGATTAAAGTACTTGGGTCACCCGCACGACGTTCGCCAATTACAGCAGGAATTTCTTTACCTGTTACAGTTCTTGCCGTTTCAATCATTTCTTTAACAGAAAATCCTTGATTACTGCCAAGATTAAAAATGTCGCTTGATCCACCAGTACGTAAATAATTTAAAGCTAAAAGATGTGCCTCGATTAAATCCTCGATGTGTACATAATCGCGAATACAAGTGCCATCTGGTGTATCATAGTCATCACCGAAGATTGTGACTTGGTCTCGTTGTCCGAGTGCTGCTTGCAAAATAATCGGTACAAGATGGGTTTCCGGCTGATGGTCCTCACCAATTTCCGCATTTTCTCTTGCCCCAGCAACATTAAAATAACGGAGCGAAACATAGGATATCCCATGAGCACGCGCTGTCCACTTCATCAGTTTCTCCATCGTTAGCTTTGTCTCCCCGTATGTGCTTGTCGGCTCTGTTCGCATCATTTCCGTAATTGGTACCGATTCAGGCTCTCCATAGGTTGCAGCAGTCGAGGAGAAGACGACATGCTTCACTTGATGGTCCACCATCGTTTGAAGTAGGACCTGGGTTCCGTAAACATTATTATCGAAGTAGTCGAGCGGTTTATCCATTGACTCACCAACTAGTGAGTTTGCAGCAAAATGGATGACAGCATCGATAGCTTCCTTTGTAAAGACATCATGAAGGAAATCAGCATCCCGGATGTCGCCATGATAAAATGTAGCTCTTGAATGGAGTGCCTCTTTATGTCCAGTTTGCAAATTATCAATGACAACCACTTCTTCGCCTCGATCAATCAATTGATACACAGCATGTGATCCAATATAACCTGCGCCACCTAAAACTAATACGCTCATTTCAACACTCCCTCTGAGATTTCTCTGATTTCTCTTGCTCCATCACCAATCTCCGCTGTATAAAAGGTTGGTTCATAGCCAATTCTTTGTTTGTAGATTACGCTTACATTTTCTTTGAAATCATCCACACTCTCGCTCTCAACAATCGCAATTGCGCAGCCGCCAAATCCCGCACCAGTCATACGGGCACCAAGTACGCCTGGCTGCTCCCATGCAGCTTCGACAATTGTATCGAGCTCAATTCCTGAAACCTCGTAATCATCCCGTAGTGAGATATGGGAGGCGTTCATGAGCTTTCCAAATGCATTGAGATTGCCTTGCTGTAATTTTTCAAGTGCTTCAAGTGTGCGTATATTTTCATATACGGCATGTTTTGCACGTTTTTGATTCGTTTTATTTGTAATAAGGTGTTTATGCTCTTCAAATGTTTCTAAACTTAATTCACCTAGACTGTTAATTGAAAGTTCTTTTTGTAAATCTTTTAAAGCTACGTCACATTCGGTACGTCGCTCGTTATATTTCGAGCTAGCTAATGTGCGCTGTTTATTTGTGTTGATAATAGTAATAACATGATTTTCTAATACGAGTGGTGCGTACTTGTAATCAAGCGTTTCGCAATTTAATAGAATACCATGATCTTTTTTTCCCATTCCAATCGCAAATTGATCCATGATACCACTATTAACACCAATGTAATGGTTTTCTACCTTTTGTCCAATTTTAACTATTTCGGTGCGATTGATTTTGAGATCATACAATCCTTCTAATAAAACTCCCATTGCAAGCTCGATTGATGCAGAAGATGATAGACCTGCGCTATTTGGAATGTTTCCATAGAATAGTATATCTGCGCCAGTCGAAATGTCATAGCCTGCTTGTTTAAGATAAAGCAGCATTCCCTTTGGATAATTCACCCAGTCATGTGCTTCGTTATAAGATAAGTAGGATAAATCAACTTCTATGATACCGGTTTCGGGAAAATTCATGGAATGAAAACGTACCAGTCTGTCATCTCGTTTTGTACCAAGCGCATAAGTCCCAAAAGAGATGGAAGCAGGGAAGACGTGGCCACCATTATAGTCTGTATGTTCTCCGATAAGGTTGATTCTCCCCGGTGCGAAGAAGAATCTCGGTTGCTTTGTTGTTTTAAATATGTCTTTGAATGTTGTAATTAAATCTGTTTTATTCATAATAACCTCCTTAAAAGCAATAATTAACGTTGTATATTCATTTGTTTAGTGTATAGAGGGAGAATAACCCTTGTTGTTAGTTAATTAATTTAATTAAGTTAAGAGTACTATTTTTTACAGAAAGGCGCAAGGGATAATTGTAAAATTTAGCAAAGAAAAATAAATAAATTAATAAATGAATGAGAGAATTAATTATGAGTTGTAATGGTAATTTATCCTTTTAATTTTTATTATTGAGTTGACAATTGAAAGCGCTTATCTTACAATTGAGTTAGTTAATTAATTTAATTAATCAATAAGTGAATATACAGAAGAACGAAAGTTGCACGCAATGTTACTCTAAAGGAATACATACGATTTCTTGCTTATTAGAGCATGGATGAGTGAGTGGGCTTCTTATAAGTAAAAAAAGAGCAAAATTGATTTAATCAATTGGTAATAATCATTTTATGAAAAGATAAAAAGATAGAATACTAGGAGGATCTATATGAAATCTAATAAGTGGTTGATAGTTTTAATGTCGGTATTGTTAGCGACAATTTTAGCAGCATGCAGTGGTAATAGTGGTGAAGCTGGAGGCGGGGGTTCTGATGACAAAGATATAGTAAGTTTTTGGGCTCCATTCTCGGGCGATGACGGTCCGTTTATGAAAAAAATAGTAGATGATTACAACGAAAGCCAGGATGAATTTACAGTAAACCTGCAAATTGAACCAAATGCAGATTATTATAGAAATGTTGATTTAGCAATCAATGATGGGAAAAACACACCAGATGTAATGATTATGCATAATGAACAAATACTTAGCTATGCGGAAAAGGGTTTATTGAGGGAAGTAAGTGATATTGTTGATGGTGAATTAACAGATGTTTACCATGAAAGCGGTATCCAAGGCGCGACGGTTGGTGATAAAGTATATGGGCTTCCGTTAGATATTCATTCATTGTTATTTTATTGGAATAAAGACATGTTTGAAGCAGCTGGTTTAGACCCGGAACAACCACCAACAACGCGTGAGGAATTTATTGACTACGCTCAGAAATTAACGGATTTAGATAATAATCAATATGGATTTGTTGTGCCAACACTATGGCCACAAGATTTTATCCTCCCAACAATTGTTGCGCAAAATGGTGGCAAATTGTATGAAGATGGAAAAGCTAATTTTGCATCAGACGCAGTTGTAGAGGCATTACAATTCCAGTTAGATTTAATAGAGAAATACAAAGTATCACCAACAGATGTGCAAGCGGATGGGGAAGTTACATTGTTCTTACAAGGGAAAAATGCGATGCATTTAAATGGACCTTGGATGTTAGCACAATGGGAAAGCTCAAATCTTGATTATGGAGTAGCAGCAGTACCACAACTTGGAACTGAAGTTCAGTCAGTATTTGCAAAATCACATAACTTTGTTGTTCTGGAAAGTACAAATGAAGAAAAGCTTCCTGCTATTACAGATTTCTTAAAATATGTAAGTGAAAATGGATTAGCTTGGGCTGAATCAGGACAAGCACCGGCATCAAAAGCTGTATATGAAAGCGATGAATTTAAAGAAATTAACGAACAAGGCTCTGTAATGGCTGGACAATTTGATAATGCAGTATTCTCACCAAAAGTAGAAAACTGGGAGTTAGCAATCGATCCCCTAAGAGAAGCAACCAACTCTGTTCTCTTAGGTCAAGAAGAGGTTAAAAAAGCATTAGAAAAAGCAGAAGAAGAAGCAAATAAACATCTTGAAAAGTAACTGATAAAGAACAATAATACAATGGTCCCTACAACGGTAGGGACTTATATTTATAAAGGCATCATCACATTATGATTGAGGTGAGAAGAATGGCATCACAGGTAATTTCTAGGAAAAATAGTAAAAAAGATAAATTTACATCTTTCTTATTTGTTTTACCATATTTGGTTTTGTTTCTTGGATTTATGTTTATTCCTTTAATCTATGGAATTATTATAAGTTTCACCGATTATAATTTATTGTCTAGTGAAGCTACGTTCAATGGGTTTGAAAATTATGCAAGAATATTTGATCCAAACTCTGCATTAAACTCTATATTTTTTGATGGGCTTTGGAATACCTTACAATTTGTCCTTTATACTGTACCATTTTTAGTAGTAATTGGACTGGCATTAGCACTTCTATTAAACTACTTACCAAAGAAAATAACTGGGTTGTACCGAACAATATTCTTTATTCCATATGCAATATCAGTGTCCGTTGTTTCCATTATCTTTTTATGGATGTTAGATACAAATGCAGGATTAATCAATAATTTTCTGATGAATCTTGGGTTTGACTCAATACCTTGGCTGACAAAACAGCCATTTGCATGGGTTTCATTAGCAGGTGCTACAGTATGGTGGACAATCGGGTTTAATATGATTATCTTCATCAATGCTTTAAATGAAGTGCCAGAGGAACTATATGAAGCAGCTTCCATCGATGGAGCTGGTGCTTGGAAACAACTTATCAGCATCACGCTTCCTTCGATTAGACCAGCGATGCTTTTCACAATATTAATGTCAACGATACAATCATTTAACGTATATGGACAACCACTTTTAATGACAGAAGGTGGACCTGGTGATTCAACTGAAGTATTACTTATGGGAATTGTTAATCAGGCCTTTTCTCAAAGAGAAATAGGAACCGCATCAGCAATGGCTGTATTAATGGCTTTAATTATGATCATTATTTCAGCAGTTCAATTTAAAATCTCTAATAAGAAAGAAAAGGGGGAGGCTTAAATGAAAAAGAAAAGAAATACAGCATTGTTGATCATTATTGCAACCATTCTTGCAGTCGTCTTTATCATTCCTCTCCTTTGGATGTTCTCAACAGCATTTAAAACAGACTTTGAAGCAATCGCTGGGGGATTAAATTTTATTCCAGAAGAATTCACTTGGGAAAACTTTACATATATCCTATCTGGACAAGGACTTGATGTTCAGGTTTTCAGATGGATGTTCAACTCAGTATTTTCAGGGATTGTAGGTACATTAATCATTGTTGCTATTGATGCAATGGCAGCATATGGACTTGCTAGACTGAATGTTCCGTTTAAAAAGTTCCTCTTTCCATTATTTATTAGTACATTGATGATTCCATTTGTTATTACTTTTTTACCAATGTATTTACAATTTAGTAGTGTAAATCTATTAAACACCTATGCTGTATTAATTTTACCTTATACTGCGAATGCCTTTGGTGTATTCCTGTTATATCAATTTTTTAAAGGGTTTCCAAAAGAATTGGAAGAAGCAGCACATTTGGATGGTGCGAATAAGTGGCAAATCTTCACAAAAGTTGTTCTGCCATCCGCCAAACCAATTATGTGGACTCTAGCAATCTTCTCATTTATGACGATCTATAATGACTTCTTATGGCCATTAGTAGCAACAAATTCACCAGAAATGAGAACACTAACAACAGGAATTGCTATTATGCAACAAGGAAGTTTTACTTCATCTTACGGTAAATTAATGGCATTAACTACAATCGCAACCTTACCAATTCTTATCGTCTTCTTAATTGGACAAAAGCAATTGATTAAAGGGATTACACAATCAGGAATTAAATGATTACTCGGAGGTAAACAATGGCAAACTTACAATCAGAATATCCAAGACCACAATTACAGAGGGAGCAATGGTTAAATTTAAACGGAGAATGGGATTTTGCATTTGATGACGAAAGAGAAGGATTAACTAGTAAATGGTACAATGCCTTTCCGAAAAACATGAAGATAAATGTTCCGTTTGCATATCAATCCAAAAATAGTGGCATTGACGATCAGAGCTTTCATGATGTTGTATGGTATCATCGTGAATTCTCTGTACCTAAAGATTGGGAAGAAAACGTCATCCTGCACTTCGGTGCGGTTGATTACCGTGCGTGGGTGTATGTGAATGGGGAATTGGTCACTTTCCATGAAGGGGGCAATACACCATTCCATGCTGATATTACCCATGTATTAAATGAAACGGAAAACAGATTAGTAGTTAGAGTGGAAGATCCATCAGAGGATACAACAATCCCTCGTGGAAAACAATACTGGCATGAAAAATCAGAATCCATCTTTTATACGAGAACAACCGGAATTTGGCAGACCGTTTGGCTTGAACCGGTAAGTGCAAAAAGAATTAATTCTATTCGAATGACTCCCCAGATTGATAGAGGGGATGTTGATTTTGAACTGGAAATATTGGGTGGCGTAAAACAGAATATGTCTGTTCAGGTGAAAATATCTTTTAATGGAAAAGAAATTATATCTGATACGATGTCTATTTATGAAAACTATGTAAAACGAAGCTTCAATATCCGTAATCGATTCACTGATCGTAGTAACATCCATGGTGATGGTTGGTATTGGACACCAGAAAATCCTAATTTATTTGATGTTGAAATTAAACTGCTTGATTCAAATGTATGTATAGATAAAATAGAAACGTATTTTGGTATGCGTAAAGTCTCAATTGAAAATGGTAAGTTTATGTTAAATAACAAATCGTATTATCAGAAGTTAGTGCTTGACCAAGGCTATTTCCCAGAAGGATTACTCACTGCTCCATCTGATGAGGCGCATAAGCAAGATATTTTGTTAGCAAAAGAAATGGGATTTAATGGTGCGAGAAAACATCAAAAAGTAGAAGATCCTAGATACTTATATTGGGCAGATCAACTTGGCTTCTTGGTATGGGGCGAAATGGCAAATTGCTCAGAATACAGTGAAAATGCAGTCCAACGGATAAATGCTGAATGGATTGAAGCGGTAAATAGAGACTATAATCACCCAAGTATCGTAATGTGGGTACCTTTAAATGAAAGCTGGGGAATTTCACGAGTGGCTTATGAAACTCAACAGCAAAATCATTCGCTTGGAATGTACTATCTAACAAAATCCATTGATACTACACGTCCTGTCTTATCGAATGATGGATGGGAACATACTATTTCTGATATCTGTGGAATTCATAACTACTTGTCTGCAGAGGAAATGGAAAAAGCATATCAGTCTGTCGAAACAGCAATTCAAACAGAGCCAGCAAAACGACCAATTTATGCGAACGGATTTGAATACAACAATGAACCTATTCTAATTACAGAATATGGTGGTATCGCCTATGATAAAGAACTTGAAGAGCAAGAAGAGGGTTGGGGATATACTTCCGTTAAATCAAGTGAAGACCTAGTTAATGAATACAAGGAAAAAACAGAAGTATTACTGAACTCAAATATTATCCAAGGCTTCTGCTATACACAATTAACAGACGTCGAACAAGAAATAAACGGACTCTTAACTTATGACAGAAAACCAAAATGTGATTTGAAGTTGATAAAGAGTATTAATGATCAGAGAAGAAATTAAAGTTAATTTAGAAAGCTCAATTCCTCAAGTTAAGGAGAGTTTAGTTTTAAATTCCCGAATACAAGAGCAATTGAAAATAGCCCAAGGCAATCATGCTCCGTTCATCATTTCTGGGAAGACTCGAGTTCGTAAAGTACTAAAGTGAAATATCTAGAAGCTGCAAGAATCGATGAAAGTTAATCACATTGATTCTTGCAGGATTAAAATCTCATTTTACATTCCACTCTTATGTCAGTTTGAGTCATCGTTATACCATTTAGAAAGCTCTTCCTAGAAAATGAAGGCATTATTTAACACTTAAAGGCTCCAACGCCAACTTCTCAATCGCATAAGCAACGCCACTCTCGTTATTCGTCAGTGTTTGGAAATCAGCTGCTTCTTTAATTTCCGGAATAGCATTGCCCATTGCAACGCCACATCCTGCGTACTTGATCATCGATAAATCATTTCCATTATCACCGATGCTCATTACTTCCTCTTGCTTAATTCCTAGCTGTTCCGCTAATCTTTTCACTGCATTTCCTTTGCTCGCTTCTGGATGAACAAATTCAAGAAAATATGGTGAACTTTGAACAATCGTATACTGTTCATTTAGGTGCTCAGGAAGTGCTTGAATCGTCTGATTTAAGTTAACAGGCTTATCAATAAACATGATTTTCGGAATAGATAAATCAGTTGGTACATCGCTCACCTGACGATAAGCTAAAGGAATTTTATTTAAATACGATTCTAGAACCGTGTACTCGCTAATATTCGCGTTTGGCGTATATAGGCCATTTACATCAAAGAAATGCATTGGTGAATTCAATTCAACACTAATATTGTGCAGCTTTACCAAATCATCATGTCCTAGCGATAATTGAGCTACAACGTCGTTTGTATGCGTATCTTGTACAAACGCACCATTATATGCAATGGCATAATCGCCATCTTCATCTAAATTGAGTGCTTCAATATAGTTACGCATGCCACCAATTGGGCGTCCAGAGCAAAGGACAATTTTAATTCCTTGTCTTTTTGCTTCTTCTAATGTTAACTTTACATCTTCTGGTACCTCATGGCTGTCATTTAATAGGGTTCCATCCATATCGATTGCAATTAATTTATACATATTAATTCTCCATTCTTATCTGATAGATTCATTATACGACATCAGCGGTGAATTATCATTTAATATTAGAGATTGCTAAGTATTAGCAATTCGAAATTAAGTGTAGTGGAGGAATATGCTAGATTCTAGTTGGCTGCCGCTCGACACCCACCCCCAATCGCTCCACCAATATCCTCCAACCCATCTCCCCTCACACTTCACTTCATGGTAAAATAGGAAGAAAGCGCTATTATAGAAGAAGGTGGTCCAAATGTCTACATTAACAAAACGTAT
This sequence comes from Oceanobacillus zhaokaii, assembly GCF_003352005.1. Lineage (GTDB taxonomy): Bacteria > Bacillota > Bacilli > Bacillales > Amphibacillaceae > Oceanobacillus > Oceanobacillus zhaokaii. The sequence continues at coordinate 3,416,428 of NZ_CP024848.1, read as the reverse complement.
CCTCTACACCATATCCATCATTCTTTTCCTAACAAGCTTCACCGTCATGCTCTACTACGGCTACAAAACATTCTACATCAAAAACGAACCGACCACCTCAGAGAACTATACCTATCATTTCGCACTAATCGCCGAGGAGACGGAGAATGATTATTGGCGCTTAATCGAGCAAGGGGCGAGGGAGGCTGCTAAAGAGAATGATATTTTCCTAGAATATGTGGCACCGAAACGGGCGGATAATGAGCACATGCTTCGACTATTCGATCGGCTCATTGCTGCGAAGGTGGATGGGATTATTACGCAAGGGGTTGAGGGTGAGCAATTTGTAGATTTAGTACATAAGGCGGTAGAGCGAGGGATACCGGTGATTACGATTGATACCGATGTGAAAAGCAGTGAACGGAATGCATATGTTGGAACGGACAACTTCTATGCGGGGCGGCTTGCAGGACGAACAATTATTGAAAACACAATGGGGAAACAATATATTGGCATTGTGACAGGTCGATTAGATGCAATTAATCAGCAGCAGCGGATTGAAGGGCTGAAGGAAGAGATTGCATCCCATCCCCGTATTCAAATAGTTGATACGAAGGAATCGAATATTACTCGGATTGGCGCGACCCAAGCTACATATGAGCTTTTAAAAAAACATCCAGAGATAAATGTATTAGTTGGAACAAGTTCGCTTGACGGAATAGGGATGGTGAAGGGACTCGAGGAAATCGCGCCAAATAAAGAGGTATATATTACTGCATTTGACGTGCTGCCAAGGACGCTTGATCTGATTCGCAGCAATAAAATCGATGCGACGATTGCACAGTATCCGATAGAGATGGGCAATAAATCGGTTAAGGTAATGATCGAGCTGCAGGAGCAGGTACTGTTAAATAATGAAATTTTTACAGAAACAAGAATACTGGGGAAAGACGATGTATTGCAGTCGAGCGGTGCAACGAGATGAGAACGATTCGTGGGAAACTAGTTGTCTACTTCTTTGTTTTTGTTTTCCTATTTCAAATTACAGCAGTATCGATTTTTATTAGTTCTAATCAGTTAATGAAATCTTATCATGATAGCTTTGGTCGATTTTTATTATTGAATGCCATCTCACAAATATCTTCCGAACTCTATGAGAATACGATGAAAATTGTAACTGACCGGGATGCGGAAAATGAGGATGGATATTACGTAACGAGAAAAGCATTACAAGCCGAAAAGGAACGGCTGGCCAATACTTTTACAAATGCGAATGAAATTGAAATTAAAAATTACATCAATATTATCGAAACGTTTATTTATGAGACAGAGCTGACAGTTGGTTTTGTTTTGAAAGATGATATTGAAAATTATACATTACACCTTGAGGAAACAAGAATTGCTGCTAACTATATCCAAGAGGCAGCATTAGAAATACTCGATATGGAGTTAACCGATTATCAGTCGTTTTATCAGGATTTGCAAGAGCGGAATGAAAGCTTCTTCCTGTTCATTATTTTCCTGTTCATTTCGACGGTCCTGTTGGCAATTTTCTTTGCGTTATGGTTTTCAAAAGGGATTACGAGTCCGATTGCCAAACTTTCCCATGCTGCCCAAGAGGTTTCACAGGGGGACCTGCTTGGAGAAAAAATTGAAATTAAGTCGAATGATGAATTGAAATTGCTTGCCGACACGTTTAATAACATGCGGACAAATATTCATGAGCTTGTGAGTGAAATCAAGGATCAGTCGGAGCTTGACCAGCTATTAAAGGAAATGGAATTGAAGCATTTGCAAAATCAAATCAACCCGCATTTCCTATTTAATACGTTAAATACCATCTCGAAGATGGCGTATTTAGAGGATGCAAAGACGACATCAGGATTAATCGATTCGGTTGCGATGCTGCTGCGCCATAGCTTGGGGCAAATTGATAAACTTGTGCCACTTAGGGATGAGGTTTCAATTGTGAAGGATTATTTTCATATTCAAAAAGTAAGATTTTCCGAACGAATTCAATTTAAGCTGAAAATTGATGAGTCCTGTCTAGATATAGAAATTCCTCGTTTGACCTTGCAGCCATTAGTAGAGAATGCCTTTATCCATGGAATTGAAGAAAAGGAAGAAGGCGGGACGATTACATTAGCAATCTATCAAACTAAACTAGAGGTCATCATCGAAGTGCAGGATGATGGTGTTGGGATGGAGCAGGAAAAGGTCGCAAGCTTATTATCTCTATCTACTAAAGAGGAAGCGCATGTCGGCCATTCAACCGGAATTGGGTTAACAAATGTCATACGCAGACTCCAGATTCATTATCATCTGCAGGAATTGGTTGAAATCGATTCAGCACCTGCTGAAGGGACGACTATCCGCTTGCGAATACCGAAAAGGAGGGAAACCGATGCGAATCTTGTTAGCTGAAGATGAATTTATCGAAAGAAAAGCAATGCGAAAGTTTATCGAGGAAAACTTTCCAGCTATCGAAATTGTTGCCGAAGCGGAAAATGGCAGGAAAGCAATTGAATTAGCTGAGAAAACCAGCCCAGACGTTATTTTCATGGATATTCGCATGCCGGGGATCAATGGATTAGAAGCAATTGAAAAAATTAACATGGGCAATCCTGCAATCAAGTTTATCCTAGTATCAGCTTATGATTCCTTCGATTATGCAAAGGAAGCGATGCGATTTGGTATCAAGGATTATATTCTAAAACCAGGGAAGAAGGAGGAGATTGTCAAGGCAATTTTACGTGTACAAAAAGAAATTGAAGTAGAGAAAATACAACAGCTAGAAAGAATCCAAGCGCTCGGGCTAAGGCATGAACGATTAATTACCGAGCTCATGCATGCTCCACTTCAGGAATCAACGCTCATTATGCAAAAAAAGCTGTTTCCTAAAATGCTAAGCGGCTGTTTTCTAGTTGTGAAGCATGGTTCAAAATTAATGGTAGAAGGAGGCCTGCAAAGATTAGGACAAGCAGCAGCAACCTTCCAATTTATTACTCGACAGGTCGAGGATATTGTCGTCGTTTGTTTGCTAGCATCGACAATACTCCAGCGCTCAGACGTCTTACAGGTGGCAAGAAGTTTACAGCAAAAAATTGGGGATACCGTCTATATTGGCATTGGCTCTCCAACGACAGTTCTTGCCGAGCTTCCGAGATCCTATGAGGAAGCATATGAAGTATGCATGCAGCTGGGGACAGATAGGAAGCGACAGTACGGATTTTTGTCACTAAAAAAAACCGGGCAAAAAGGGGAAGCCATTCTCGCACGAATCGAAGCAATCATAGAAAGAGGACAGCAGGAGGAGGCTATCCAATATTTTCAACAATACCAGGATAAGCTTACATTAAGTGATAAAGAGGAATTGTATTTACGATTAAAAAATGGGTTAGTAACTCGTAATATTGCACCGCCATCCATTTCTTTCTCTTCGTTGAAAACGAATCAGGATTGGCATGCTTTCTTACATTTATGCTGCAGCAAAATGAAGGGATTTTATCAGTCGAAATCGTTTATTGAGCAGGCGAGGAATTTTATGCATACGCATTTTCAAGAGGCGATTACACTGGAGAATGTTGCAGCCTCGGTGAATTTAAGTGCGAGTTATTTTTCCAATGTGTTTAAGCAAGAATTCGGGATGAATTTTATTGAGTATTTGACAATGATTCGAATGCAGAAAGCGAAGGGATTGATCGAGGAAAATACATACTCATTAAAGGAGATTAGTTTCATGGTTGGCTACAAGGATCCGAATTATTTTAGCCGTGTTTTTAAAAAGCATTATCAGGAATCACCAAAGCAGTTTCAGCAGGCAATCTTAAAAAAGTGAAGGAAAACGTAAAAAATTACAGAAGATACTGCGGATAAATAGGAGTTTGGTCCTTTATAATGAATGAAAGCGGTATCAAATAAAGGGGGAAGATGTAGTGAAGAAGAAATTATTGGCACTTTTTACTTTCGTTGTACTAGCGTTATTAATCGCAGCTTGTAGTTCCGAATCATCTGGAGATGCAGATGGGAAAACGGATGACGCAGGGAAGGATAGCGGTGGAGGAGATTCAAAAGGGGAAGTGGAAATCTTCAGCTGGTGGACAGGTGCCGGTGAAGAGGATGGTTTACTAGCATTGATTGAATTATTTGAGGAAAAGAATCCAGATATTTCAATAGATAATGCAGCAGTATCAGGTGGTGCTGGGACCAATGCTAAAGCTGTTCTAGCGACTAGAATGCAGGGGAATGATCCACCGTCAACGTTCCAGGTTCATGGTGGGGAGGAGCTCAATAAGAGCTGGGTTGCCGCTGATAAGATGGAGCCTTTGAATGATTTTTATGAAGAAAATGAATGGATGGATAAATTCCCAGAGGAGTTAATTGATCTAGTAAGTAGTGACGGCAATATTTATTCAATCCCAGTAAACATTCATCGTGGAAATGTTTTCTTCTATAATATGCAAGTGTTTGAGGAAAATGAAATCGAAGTGCCAACAACGATGGATGAATTCTTCGCAGCTGCAGATAAATTACAGGAAGCGGGGGTTATTCCAGTTGCACTTGGTGATAAAGAGTCATGGACAGCAACACAAATTTTTGAAAATGTGTTATTAGGAAAATTAGGTCCAGATGATTATAAAAAGCTATTCGCAGGCGAAATTGGCTTTGATGATTCACGTGTTGTAGAAGCGGCCGAGCAGTTCGGCAAAATTTTAGACTATGTAAATGAGGACCACGCGTCTCGTAACTGGCAGGATTCAGCGCAGCTTGTGGCGAACGGCGAAGCAGCGATGCTGAACATGGGGGACTGGGCGAAAGGATATTTTGCGAATGATCTAGATTTGGAAACAAATGTTGACTTCGGTTACTTCGCATTTCCCGACACAGATGGTGAATTCCAAATTATTACCGATACATTTGGCTTACCAAAAGGAGTCGATAATCCGGATGATGTGAAGGAATTCTTAAAGGTGCTTGCTTCTGTTGAGGGACAGGATGCATTTAATCCATTGAAAGGTTCTATCCCTGCAAGAATTGATGCAGACCCGGAAAAATATGATCAGTACGGGAAGGACGCAATGGAAGACTTTAAGAATTCACGACTAGTGCCGAGCCTTGCGCACGGTTCCGCAGCATCGGAAGGATTCTTAACGAAGGCGAATCAGGCAGTCAATATTTTCGTGACGCAACGAGACGTCGATAATTTCATTCAAGCATTGGTAAGTGCAGCACCAGAAATGTAAGGCGTTAGAGAGCAGGCTGCCTCATGTCAGGCAGCCTCTTCATATTAGGGATGAACCTCAGACGGAGGGATTACGATGGCAAATGACATACAGATAAAAAATAAACGGAAAATTTCCAAGGACCAATGGACAGCAATCGCATTCCTGTTTCCATCGATTATCTTAATAATCGTATTTGTATATGGATTTATCGGCTGGACTGGATATGTTTCTTTAAGTAATTATAATTCTCTGATTCCAGACTTTTCTTTTGCGGGATTGAAAAACTATCTTTATCTATTTCAGGATTTCCGTTTCCAAGCAGATTTACGAAACACACTATTTTTCACAATATTATTCATCGGCGCCGTCATTGTGATTGGCATGGGCTTGGCAATCTTAATTGACCAGAAGCTCAAAGGGGAGAGTATTTTCCGAAATATTTTCTTATTTCCGATGGCGCTATCGTTTGTTGTGACAGGGGTTGTTTGGCAGTGGCTGCTAAATCCTTCAACAGGATTTAATCAGTTCTTGAGTGTATTTGGCATTCAGCCGAAATGGTATACCGACACGAATATACTCGCAGGCTTCGAGTGGGGGAGTATCGAATTCGGGTTACCCGTCGCGATTATTTCCGTTGTGATCGCAGCAGTTTGGCAGATGACTGGATTCTCGTTAGCAATGTATCTTGCTGGACTTAGAGGGATTCCTGATGAACTTAGGGAAGCAGCTCGAATGGACGGGGCAACTGAATTTCAAGTGTACTGGAAAGTCGTGCTCCCAATGCTCGCACCAATTACGATGAGTGTCATCATTATTATGGCACATATTTCACTCAAAATATTTGACCTGATTTATGCAATGACAGGCTCAGGGGCAAATTTTGTTACCGACGTCCCTGGTGTATATATGTTCGAAACGACATTCAGAGGAAACTATTACGCAAATGGTGCTGCCATTGCGATAATTATGCTGCTCCTTGTTGCAGTATTTATTGTTCCATATTTATGGAGCGGTCGAAAGGGTGATCAATAATGGCGTCATTTCCAATTGGGAAATTCATCAAATACATTATCTTAATCTTATTTGCAGTCCTCTTCATCATGCCGATTTACGTCATTATTGTCACAAGTATAAAGCCACTTGACGAAGTATCACTGGAAAACATGTGGGCATTACCGTCCGCAATCGACTTTAGTTCCTATTCAGAGGCATTTACGAAGCTCGCACCGAATTTCCTAAATAGCATTTATTTGGTCGTTCCAGCAACGATTTTATCTGCATTATTAGGTGCAATGAATGGTTATGTTTTGTCAAAATGGCGGTTTAAGGGTGCAAACACACTCTTTTTGTTTATTTTATTTGGCATGTTCATCCCATATCAAAGTATTTTAATCCCATTAATTCAATTTTTACGGACGATTGATATGTACAATACGATTCCGGGACTAATTCTCGTGCATGTCGTCTATGGGTTGCCAATTACAACGTTAATGTTCCGCAACTTCTATGCGAATATTCCCGATGAAATGATTGAAGCCGCAAAAATCGATGGCGCCAATTTCCTCGGTATATTTAGGCATCTGATTGTTCCATTATCCATTACTGGATTTGTCGTCGTTGCGATTTGGCAGTTTACGAATATTTGGAATGAATTCCTTTTCGCCGTGACAATTACGACGTCCGATAACCAACCAATTATGGTAGCATTACAAAATCTATCGGGAAGCCAGATTGTCCAGTGGAATGTGCAAATGGCCGGTGCGATGATTGCGGCGTTACCGACAATGCTTGTATATATTTTCTTAGGGAAGTATTTTGTGAGAGGATTGTTGGCTGGGTCTGTGAAGGGATAAGATTGGATTGCAGGGCAGAATACTCAGTTATGCACTTCATTTGAATTTATGAAAGCTAGCAGTTCATCGATAATTCATTGTTCTATTTCTTAGTTTAATAGCTATTATTTCTAATAGACACAGGGAAGCTTTTGAATTGGAAAGCTTCCCCGTGTCTATTGATAAATATTCTAAGGGGGTTATCTTATGTTAATAGGGGGAATTGAAGCTGGTGGCACAAAGTTTGTATGTGCTGTTGGCGATGAATCAGGAGAAATTTTCGATAAGGTAAGTTTTCCTACTAGGAATCCAGATGAGACACTTGCGGATGCAAAGCAGTTTTTTGATCAATATGTGATCGAGGCACTTGGAGTTGGTACGTTTGGACCTGTTGATTTGAATAAACAGAGCGATACATATGGCTCGATTTTGCTGACTCCTAAGATGAAGTGGCGTAATTATCCTTTGCTTTCAAGGCTTCAGGATGATTATTCGGTTCCAGTTTATTTGGATACGGATGTCAACGCAGCTTGTCTTGGCGAGTACAAATACGGTGCAGGTCGCAATGTGAATAGCTGTCTCTATATTACGGTCGGTACGGGAATTGGGGCAGGGCTCGTACAAAATGGAACGGTATTCCAAGGTAAGAACCATTCAGAAATGGGACATATTTTTGTACAGAAGCATGTCGATGATCCTTTTGCAGGAAGCTGTCCAAGCCACGGTGCCTGTATTGAAGGGCTTGCTTCAGGTCCGGCAATTGAACAGCGCTACGGGAAAAAGGGGACAGAGCTAGTAGATAATGAAGAGGTATGGAAACTGGCAGCCTATTATTTAGCGCAGGCAATTGTAAATTACTTTGTGATCCTGTCACCTGAGAAAATTATTCTTGGTGGTGGTGTGATGAAGCAGAAGAAGCTGTATCCGATGATTCGCGGGGAATTTATGAAGCAGCTTAACGGATATTTGGATGTTGGAAATGTAGACGATATTATTGTTGCTCCTGAGCTCAAAGACGAGCAGGGGGTGAAGGGTGCTATTTTATTAGGGATGGTGAATGAAAAGCAGGTTAGTAATTTTTAAATTAAAACTGCTAAAAGGATCCTATTAAATATCAGTTTAATAGGATCCTGACCAATTATCAAACGGTAGAAACAACAAATTCAGCAGTACCACAAAGCTCATATTTATCTACAGTATGAGGCAAAATAAAATGACTTCCTTTATTAATTTCAAAAGATTTTCCGTCAACCGTGATGACAGCATTTCCTGCAATTACGCTCACTTGCAAGAAATTCTTATCCAGTCCTTGTGAAGCGCTTCCATTTAAATGCCAATGGTAAACGGTAAAGTACTTTTCCTCTACCAATCGCTTCATCTTTAAATCTCCGACAACTCCATCACTTTGATTGAATGCAGGATCTTGATGTGGAATCGTTGTAACCAGTTTCGCGCGATCTAAATGTAATTCTCGATTAGTACCATTAGCATCCGTGCGGTCATAATCGTAAACGCGGTAGGTTATGTCGGAATTTTGCTGCGTTTCCAAGATTACAATTCCTTTGCCAATCGCATGAATCGTCCCGCTTGGAACATAGAAAAAATCTCCAGCACGGACTTTGACTCGATTTAATAGATTTTCCCATTCCCCATTATCAATCATCCTTTCCAGCTCCGCGCGGGAGTTGGCACGATGACCTAAGATAATCTCTGCACCAGGCTCTGCACTTAGCACGTACCAGCATTCCGTTTTACCATATGCAATCGCTTCCATTTTACGGGCAAATTCGTCATTTGGGTGGACTTGAACGGATAAATCATCCACAGCATCTAATATTTTTATTAATAATGGATACTCCTCATTATTATTTGCTTCTTTATTAAAAAGCTCTCCATAATTCTGCCAAACATCTGCCAAGGTTTTGCCCTCTAATGGTCCATTCTTTATGACACTTGGACCATGTGGATGTGCTGAAATTACCCAAGCTTCCCCAGTCTTTTCAAAAGGGATATCGTAGTTATATTCCTTCTTTAACTTTTGCCCTCCCCAGATTCGTTCCTGGAAAACGGGCTGTAAAAATATAGGCTCACTGTACATGCTAATCCTCCATTCCTTTTTGCATTAAGTTATGTATAATGCTATTTTATCATTGCTTATAAAATAAACAAGAGTGTGAATTGACTATCTATTCGACAAATTTCGGGGAGTGACAGGAACCTCTAATTAATATCAATTATTTGATAGTTCCATTGACTGAAAACGCTACCAATTATATAATGTAATAAATAACTAACACTATTTTATTAATAATTTAGTGGGATTGATTAAGTTATCAATTTATACTTCATTTAAAGCTGTTCACTATAAGTTTTATGGACCGGTTATAGAATAATTTGTTTCGTTAATAATATATGCTGCATTAATTGGTTTGAATTCCATTCCAATTTGTATATACTTATAATGAATCAGTATGGTTTGTATTACATAATTGTTAAATGTTAATAATATTCCATAATATATTAATGATCATGAGATTATTCAATTTAGATAAACTACAGGTGGAGGGAATTCTTTTGTTAAAGACTAAGCGCTTGGATTTAATACAGGAATACATTATTGAGAATGGTTCCGTTTCGTTAGATGAATTAGTAGAGAAATTCGAGGTATCTAAAAATACAATAAGAAATGATGTGCAAACACTAGTAGAAACGGGGGATTTTAAGAAAATTTATGGTGGTGTTACAGTAGACATACCATCAGTAACGGTTCCTTTTCGTGAAAGACAGATTCGTAATCAGTCTGAAAAACTATTGATTAGTAAAATGGCAGCAGAATATGTAGAAGATGGGGATATCATATTTATTGATTCGGGAACGACAACAGTTGGAATGGTTGATTATATTAAAGATAAAGAGTTAACCATCATTACAAATAATATTGATTTTATCGTTCGGGCACTTCCATATGAGAAGCTTAATATTTATTCAACTGGAGGGATGGTAGAACGAAAAACGAACTCCCTGACAAGTGCTGAAAATGATGAAATTATTGCCTCCTATAATATAAATAAAGCATTCCTGGCTTCTACTGGGCTTTCCATTAAGAATGGTGTAACAAACTCACTTCCTATCGAAAGCGGGATGAAAAGGAAAGTTGTTAAACGAAGTGCTGAAGTATTCCTATTAGTGGATGAAAGTAAATTTGATAAGGCCTCATTAACAACTTATTGTAATTTAGATGAGATAGATTATTTAGTTACAAATAAAATCCCGGAAGAGTACTCGCAATACGCTGAACAGAATAATATAAGGGTTGTACTATCTGAAGAAAAGCTTGGATAAATCCCAAGCTTTTTTTACATTAAGAGGTTTTAGCAAGTTATTGCTTTAATTATTTATTGTGAAAAGCAACTGTTTGAACGTCGAACATATATTGACATTGATACAGGTTGTGGGGTGAGAATTATAAAAAATCCCCAGATAATCGAAGTATTTTGAGAGTTAGAGGTGCCAATATAATTAGATATTCTCAATTAATTATTAACTTAACAATCAATATAGATACATTTATTGTGTTTTCCTTATAATCTACTTTAGCTCAATAATAGGAAAAGATTTATACATATACTAACAAGTAATTTATTAATTTTAAAAATAAATGGTATTTTTTTGTTAACTTTATATTAAAATATGATGAAATAATGAATGTTTTCTGTTATCCTATAGTTAATGATAGTAAAGTGTTGCAAAGAAGATAGAAGATAGAAGATAGAAGGGAGGATATCTGGGTAATGATAAAAACGAGGCGTTTAAATGAGATCCAGGAATATGTATTAGAAAATGAAACCGTTTCATTGGATGAACTTGTCACTATGTTTAATGTATCTAAAAATACGATACGAAGGGATGTGCAAGAACTAGTCGATAGTGGTGAATTTAATAAAGTGTATGGTGGTATTTCTGTCAATCATTCGATAACGGTACCATTTAGTGATCGACAAGTCAGAAATGATAAAGAGAAAGAACAAATTGCAAAAATGGCTGCTGAATATGTAGAAGACGGAAACATTATTTTTATTGATTCAGGAACAACTACTTTAAAAATGCTAGAGTACATTAAAAATAAGCAGGTTACGATTATTACCAATAATATCGACTTTATTATGAAGGCAATTCCATATAATAACCTGACGATTTTTTCAACAGGAGGGATGCTCGAGCAAAAAACAAAGTCATTTACTAGTGCAAATAATAAGGAAGTCATCAGGTCTTATAACATCAATAAAGCATTTCTTGCGTCAACTGGTGTCTCCATTAAAAATGGTGTGACAAATTCATTGCCCATTGAAAGTGAAATTAAAGCTGAAGTCGTTAAGAGGAGTGAAGTGGCATTCTTACTTGTTGACCATGATAAATTTAATAAATCTTCACTAACATCATACTGTAAATTGAATGAGATTGATTATCTTGTTACAGATATGCTACCTGAAGCGAACTATATCCAGTATGCTGAAAATCATCATATTAAACTAGTAGTTTCGTAGTAATAAACCAACTATAATACAGGAGGATGTATAAAATGCCATTAATACGATTTGATTTAATAGAAGGTAGAGATGAGGTATCGTTAAAAAGATTATTAGATACCACACATGAAGTAGTTGTTGAGGCTTTCGGAGTTCCTGAAGGTGACAGGTATCAAATTGTGCATCAACATGCGGCAAATGAGATGATTATTAAGGACACCGGATTAGGTTTTGAAAGAAGTGAAAGCGTTGTCTTGATTACGATAACAAGTACACAGCGAAATGACAAACAAAAGAAAGCCTTTTATCGTTTATTAGCAGAGCGCTTGGAAGAAGTGTGTGGAATAGAACCAAATGATGTGATGGTGTCGATTGTAACAAATGGTGCTGCTGACTGGAGTTTTGGATTTGGTGAAGCACAGTTTTTAACCGGGAAATTGTAGGCGTCCTCTAAATGGCCTAACAAATATGGTTATATGTGTGAGAAGAAAGGTTAAGGATTTCACAATAATGGATGTTAAAGCTAACCTGCTAGGTTAAGCATCAGTTTTCTAAGAAAATGGAAGTGAATAGCTTTGTCAAATACCAAGAGCAAATATCTATTTATTGCCGTATCCTTTTTACTATGGTTTCCCCATTTTATTTATGTTCCTATTTTGTCACCTTACATGGAAACGAATGGGATTTCATTTTCATTAATTGGCATCATTTTGGGAAGTTATGGTTTAATGCAAGTTTTATTTCGGCTTCCGATTGGGATTGGATCGGATTTGGTTAAGCAAAGAAAGCCGTTTATTATCCTGGGGATGCTAGCAAGTATGTTGAGTTGTTTAATCTTTATCATGACAGATAGTGCAGGATGGATTTTTGTTGCCCGCTCACTTGCTGGGATAGCTGCTGCATCATGGGTGGCATTTACAGTACTGTATTCCTCCTACTTTTCAGATAAAGAGGTTCATCGGGCAATGGGTAGTATTTCTTTTATTATTGTTTTAGGGCAATTTCTTGGTATGAGCTTTAGCGGTTCGATTGTCGAGATGTGGGGATGGAAAGCACCATTTTGGATAGGAGTTGCAGCGAGTGCCATTGGCTTTATTCTTTCATTCTTTATTTTCGAGCCGAAAGAAAAAACGATAAGCAATCCAATGAAATTGAAAGACCTGACTTCGGTAATAACGCAACCATCATTACTTAAGATTGCCTTACTATCAATATTAGCTCATAGTATTATTTTTTCAACAATGTTTGGGTTTACGCCTACCTATGCATTGCAAATTGGATTCCAGCCAAGTGAACTGACCTTTATTGTGTTTGCTTTCATGATTCCACATGCGATAGCAACATTGTTTATGGGAAGAGTCATTGTACCCTTACTTGGTGACTGGCGATCTCTTAAGCTAGCGTTTCTATTAACGGCTGTTTTTATATTCATCCTTCCATTATCAGAAGCAAAATGGGGCTTCTATGTCATACAAGGCTTTAGTGGCTTTGCGTTAGGCTTAATTTTCCCGCTATTACTAGGTATGTCTATTGAATCAATTACACCTGAAAAAAGAGCGACAGCAATGGGGGCTTATCAGGCAATGTATGCATTAGGAATTTTCGCGGGTCCGTTTTTCTCAGGAATAATAAATTCGTGGATGGGAATTGAATACGGCTTTTATTTCACAGGTTGCTTAGGATTAACCGCTACTCTGTTAATTGTCTCTTGGAAAAGGAATGAAGTATCTATAAAATTTCTCGGCCCACGTAAATGGAGAGAAAAAAAGGAGAATGGCTAAGGTTTCATTTTTTCTAAGGCTATCATCTAATAACTCTAGTTTTATAATAATTCAATAGATATGTGTAAACACTATATATTGCCGAAAAGGTGTAATCATTCATCACTTATCATAAAGTGTCCCATTTTTCTTATCATTAATATAACGAATGAGCTGAAATGGGAAGAAATTGAAGATTGAATTCATTAGTTAATAGTACTATATTCATAAGTTCACATAAATATAACAAAAAAATAACAATAATCCATTGACTGAAAGCGATAACAGTATTATTATATAATCATAAGTTATTAGTTTTGCGTGAGAAGTCAGAATGGTAAGGCAAATAAAACTAATAAAAGCACTGTAGTTCCAATGATAATAAAATATAGGAGGAATATAGAATGGCGGAAGTAGCAACAGAAGTTAGGAAATTAAAAAACTATATAAATGGTGAATGGGTTGAAAGTAAAGCAACTAAATATGAGGATGTTTATAACCCAGCAACCAAAGAAGTGATTGCACGTGTACCAATTTCTACAAAAGAGGATGTTGACTATGCAGCAGAAGTTGCACAAGCGGCTTTTGAAAAGTGGAGTAAGGTTTCAGTAGCTAAACGTGCAAAAATCTTATTTAGCTATCAGCAACTACTGGAAAAAAATAAAAAAGAATTAGCACGCTTGATTACTATTGAGAATGGTAAAAATACAACAGAAGCGCTTGGTGAAGTTGGACGTGGAATTGAAAACGTGGAATTTGCGGCCGGGATTCCAACATTAATGATGGGAGACTCATTAGCAAACATTGCTACAGATGTTGAGGCTACGAACTATCGTTATCCAATCGGTGTTGTAGGTGGAATTACACCATTTAACTTCCCGATGATGGTTCCAGCTTGGATGTTCCCGATGGCAATTGCAGCAGGTAACTCCTTTGTATTAAAACCATCGGAGAAAACACCATTACTTACAGAAAAACTTGCGGAATTATTTTCAGAAGCAGGACTTCCAAATGGTGTATTAAATATCGTGTATGGTGCACATGATGTTGTAAACGGTATCCTTGATCACCCTGATATTAAAGCGATTTCATTTGTTGGTTCTCAACCGGTTGGTGAATACGTTTATAAACGTGGAAGCGAGAAACTAAAACGTGTACAAGCCCTTACTGGTGCAAAAAACCATTCGATCGTTCTAAATGATGCTGATATTGACCGTGCAGTAACAGACATTATTGGTTCAGCTTTCGGATCAGCTGGGGAACGATGCATGGCATGTGCAGTTGTAACGGTTCAAGAAGATGTAGCAGATGAATTCATTTCTAAATTAACGGAAGCAGCAGATAATGTGAAGATGGGTAATGGGCTAGATGATGGTGTGTTCTTAGGACCTGTTATTCGTGAAGAAAACCAAAAACGTACACTTGATTATATCGCAAAAGGTGAAGCTGAAGGTGCAACGCTTGTAAGAGACGGCCGTAAAGATGACCTTGATGGAGGATATTTTGTTGGTCCTACAATTTTTGAAGGTGTCACAACAGAAATGACAATCTGGAAAGACGAAATCTTTGCACCAGTACTATCTGTCATCCGTGTGAAGAACCTTAAGGAAGCAATTGAAGTAGCGAATCAATCTGAATTTGCTAATGGAGCATGCTTGTTCACAACGAATACTTCATCTGTACGCTATTTCCGTGAGAATATCGATGCAGGTATGTTAGGAATTAATCTAGGGGTACCAGCACCAATGGCATTCTTCCCATTCTCAGGATGGAAAGCTTCATTCTATGGTACGTTACATGCAAATGGAAAAGACAGCGTTGATTTCTATACACGTAAAAAGGTAGTAACTGCACGCTATGAAACTCCTGATTTTGCGTAAATTCAGCTAGATTAATAGACAACACTCTAAAAAGTGACAGAGGATGAAAAATCCTCTGTCTCAAGAAATAAAGATATCATTAGGAGGTATCATCCATGAGCAAACTACTCCGCAAACCTATGAAAGAAACAATCGGTGAAGGGGTAACACTAGTACACGATGTATCAAGCGATAATTCAGATCTAAACTATGTAGGTTTTAAAGTAATTGACCTTGAACCAGGAGCGAAATATGACGAAAGCTTAGTGAAAGAGGAATGCTGTATTGTCGCACTAACAGGGAAAATTACGGTGACAGATGGCACAGCGATTTTCGAAAACATTGGAACACGCGAAAGTGTTTTTGAAAGAATTCCGACTGACAGTGTTTATGTATCGAATGATCGCTCATTTGAAATTAAAGCGGTATCAAATGCTAGGGTTGTACTTTGCTATTCGCCTTCAGAGTTACAACTACCAACGAAACTTATCAAAGCATCTGAAAATGGAATTGAAAACAGAGGGCAGTACAGCAATAAACGATTGGTTCATAATATCCTGCCAGACTCAGATCCTTCAGCTAATAGTTTATTAGTTGTCGAAGTGTTTACAGAAACTGGTAACTGGTCAAGTTACCCGCCACATAAGCATGATCAAGATAATTTACCAGAAGAGTCATTCCTGGAAGAAACCTATTATCATGAAATTGATCCACCACAAGGATTTATTTTCCAGCGTGTTTATACAGATGACCGCTCATTAGATGAAACGATGTCAGTAGAAAACGCGAATGCAGTACTTGTACCAGTTGGTTATCATCCAGTAGGGGTACCAGATGGCTATAGTTCTTATTATTTAAATGTCATGGCTGGTCCAGTAAGAAAATGGCAATTCCATAATGATCCAGATCACGAATGGATTTTAGACCGTAAATAGAAGAAAACGAGAGGGGATAGTAATAATGAGTTATGCATTCAATAATGATAGAGAATACGATATTATTGCAATTGGCCGTGCGTGTATTGATCTAAATGCAAACGAATACAATCGTCCGATGGAAGAAACAATGACATTTACTAAATATGTAGGTGGGTCTCCTGCAAATATTACAATTGGGAGTTCAAAACTAGGGTTGAAAACAGGATTTATTGGCAAAATTCCTGATGATCAGCATGGTAATTTCATTAAAAAGTACATGAGTGAAGCTGGAATCGATACGTCAAATATCGTAGTCGATAAAGAAGGGCATAAAGTTGGACTTACATTTACAGAAATTAAAAGTCCAGAAGAATGCAGTATTTTAATGTATCGTGAGGAAGTCGCAGATCTTTATTTACACCCAGATGAAGTGAGTGAAGCATATATTAAACAAGCAAAAGTACTGTTAGTATCTGGAACAGCTTTAGCAAAGAGTCCATCTCGTGAAGCTGTAATCAAGGCAGTTGGACTTGCAAGAAAGAATGATGTAACTGTCGTATTTGAACTGGATTATCGTCCATATACATGGAAATCAAAAGAGGAAACAGCAATCTATTACTCATTAATCGCAGAACAATCAGATATTGTGATTGGTACGAGAGATGAATATGATATGATGGAAAACTTGGAAAATGGCAACAACCAAGAAACGATTCAAAACTTATTTAAACATCGCCCAGAGTTGATTGTAATCAAACATGGTGTGGATGGTTCTTATGCATATGAGAAATCAGGTGCTGAATATAGAGGTCAAGCTTATAAATCAAAAGTATTGAAAACATTTGGTGCGGGTGATTCATATGCTTCAGCATTCCTATATGCATTGCTTAACGGAAAAGATATTGAAACAGCATTGAAATTTGGAAGTGCATCAGCTGCAATTGTAGTAAGCAAACATAGTTCATCAGATGCAATGCCTTCTTTGGATGAAATCGAGCAGTTAATTGCTGTAAGAGCTTAAGGGATTGAAATTGGAGGTTGAAACATATGAAAACGGTTAGATTAACGACAGCACAAGCATTGATCAAGTTTATTAAACAACAATATATTAGCGTTGATGGGAAGGAAACTCCCTTTGTAGAAGGTATCTTTAACGTCTTTGGTCATGGGAATGTTCTTGGAATCGGTCAGGCAATGGAACAGGATGCAGGTGATTTAAAAATCATTCAAGGGAAAAACGAACAAGGGATGGCCCATGCAGCAATTGCGTACAGCAAGCAAATGCTGCGTCAAAAGATTTATGCTGTAACAACTTCCGTTGGACCAGGATCAGCTAATCTTGTAGCCGCAGCGGGAACAGCATTAGCCAATAATATTCCGGTGTTGTTCATCCCGGGTGATACCTTTGCAACAAGACAGCCAGATCCGGTATTACAACAGGTGGAACAGGATCATAGTGCATCAATCACAACGAATGACGCATTAAAACCAGTATCACGCTACTGGGATCGTGTCACACGCCCAGAACAATTAATGTCAAGTTTACTCCGCGCATTTGAAGTGATGACAAACCCAGCAACAGCTGGACCTACAACGATTTGTATTTCCCAGGATGTTGAAGGGGAAGCATATGATTTTGAAGAGAAATTCTTTGAGAAACGTGTCCACTACGTTGATCGAAAAGCACCTGTCGAAAGGGAACTAGCTGGAGCAGCTGAATTAATTAAAGCGAGTAAAAAACCAGTTATATTAGTAGGTGGCGGAGCAAAATATTCCGGTGCTCGTGAAATTTTAATGGTACTTTCAGAGAAGCATCAGATTCCACTGGTAGAAACGCAAGCAGGGAAATCGACAGTTGAAGCATCGTTTGCAAACAACCTTGGTGGAATGGGGGTCACTGGTACACTTGCTGCGAATAAAGCAGCATATCAATCAGACTTAATTATCGGTATAGGTACAAGATATACGGATTTTGCTACATCATCTAAAACAGCATTTAACTTTGATAAAACGAATTTCCTGAATATCAATGTCAGTCGGGCGCAAGCATATAAGCTAGATGCATTCCAGGTAGTCGCCGATGCAAAAACAACGCTCGAACAATTGGCACCACTTCTTGAAGGATATACAAGTGCGTTTGGGGACACCATTTCAGAATTGAAGGAAGAATGGCTTGCTGAACGTGAGCGCTTAGCGAATGTAACATTTAAGCGTGAAAACTTCGATCCAGAAGTAAAGGAGCAATTCACTCAGGAAGTGCTGAATGAATATGCAGATGCCCTTGAAACAGAATTTATCCAAACAGCAGCAGTACTAGCAATCAATGATACGGTGGCACCAGACAGTAATGTTATTACATCAGCAGGTTCACTGCCGGGAGACATGCAACGAATTTGGAATCCAGAAGTACCAAATACATACAGTGTCGAATATGGGTATTCCTGTATGGGATATGAAGTTTCCGGTGCATTAGGGATTAAATTGGCAAACCCTGACCAAGAGGTATATTCCTTTGTAGGGGATGGTAGTTTCCTCATGCTGCATTCAGAACTAATTACTGCCATTCAATACAATCAAAAAATAAATGTCCTATTATTTGATAACTCTGGGTTCGGATGTATTAACAATCTACAAATGGGACATGGCAGTGGTAGCTATTTCACAGAATTTAGAACCCATGATAATAAGATATTAAACATTGATTATGCGAAGGTGGCAGAAGGTTACGGTGCGAAAGTTTACCGTGCGAATACAGTGGAGGAATTAAAAGCTGCGCTTGAGGATGCAAAGCAGCAAGAAGTATCTACTTTAATTGAAATGAAAGTGCTACCAAAGACAATGACAGAAGGATATGAAAGCTGGTGGAATGTTGGAGTAGCTGAAGTATCAGAAAATGAAAACGTTCAAAAGGCATATAAAGAAAAGGCAGAAATAAGAAAGAAAGCAAAACAATACTAATGTAGATTCTTTTATCGAAATTGTGGGTAGAGGAGAGGCTTGGGTTTCGGGATAATAAGCTTAAGCTATAAATCTCCTTTATTCATCAAGGTAGGGGTTTAGAGGAGGAAGAAAATGAGTAGTATCAGACTAGGAATTGTAGGACTTGGAAGGCTAGGGAAAATCCATGCTATGAATATAGCAAAACATATCCCTGGTGCAACATTAACAGCTGCTTGCAGTATTGTAGAAGAAGAGCTGGAATTTGCTACAAATAAACTTGGGGTTGAGGAAACTTACTTAACATATGAAGAAATGGTTAATAGTCCTAATCTGGATGCCGTATGTATTGTATCACCATCAGGTTTTCATACAGAACAGATTCGTTTAGCGATGGAGAAAGGCTTACATGTTTTCTGTGAGAAACCCATTGGATTGGAAATAGCTGATATAGAGAAAACAATTGAAATCATTGAATCCCATCCTGATCAAGTTTTTCAACTTGGTTTTATGAGACGCTATGATGAATCCTATCAATATGCTAAAGAAATGGTAGATTCTGGTGAACTTGGTGAATTGACCGTTATTCGCTGTTATGGAATTGATCCTAGTTCAGGTCTTGAAAGCTTTGTGAAATTTGCTGGTGCAAGCAATAGTGGAGGATTATTTGCAGACATGTCCATTCATGACATTGACTTGGTTAGATGGTTTTCTAACAAAGAAGTGAAGCGTGTATGGGCAATAGGCAAAAATGCAGCCTATCCAGAATTAGATGAAGTAAACGAATTAGAAACTGGTGCCGCAATGATGCAGTTAGAAGATAAAACGATCGCAATCCTTGTCGCTGGCCGTAACGCTGTTCATGGATATCATGTTGAAACAGAGCTCATTGGAACGAAGGGCATGCTCCGCATTGCTGCTGTCCCAGAAAAGAATTTAGTTTCTGTGTTTAATGAACATGGTGTTGTTAGACCAACATCCCAACATTTCCCAGAACGTTTCCAAGAAGCTTTCATGAATGAGATGAAGGAATTTATCTCTTGTATCAAAGAAAAACGTCAACCAGAAGTAAGCGCATTTGATGGTTTACAAGGTACGAAGGTTGCGATAGCTTTACAGCAATCCATTGATACAAATCAAATTGTTGAATTACATAATCAGGAGGTGTCCTATGGTTTCTAAAGAGAAAATCCAGTTTGGCTGTGCACCTATTGCATGGACAAATGATGATTTGCCTGAATTAGGTCGTGAAAATAGTTTTGAACAATGTATTAGTGAGATGGCTCTTGCGCAGTACACGGGAACAGAAATCGGAAATAAATATCCCAAGGATCCTAAAGTGTTAAGAAGATATTTAGAACCGAGAAATCTTCAGGTAGCAAGTGCTTGGTTTAGTGCTTTCTTAACAACAAAACCATACGTAGAAACAAAAGAGGCATTTGCTCGGCACCGTGATTTTCTATATGAAATGGGAGCAAAAGTAATCGTTGTGTCAGAACAAGGGCTTAGTATCCAAGGACAAATGAATACCCCTCTTTTCAAGAAAAAGCCAGTTTTTACAGATTCGGAATGGAACAAATTAACAACCGGTCTTGATGCACTAGGGGAATTGGCGCTTGAAAAAGGAATGAAAATTGTTTATCACCATCATATGGGCACAGGGGTACAAACTACCGAAGAAATAGATAGATTAATGGAAAGCACAGACCCTGAAAAAGTATCTTTATTATATGATACTGGACATCTTGTCTTCTCTGGTGAAGATTTGGGTGAAGTCTATCATAAACATCAATCGCGTATTAAGCATATTCACTTTAAAGATATTCGTGAAGAGGTTGCCAAAGAAGTAAAAGAGAATGATGATAGCTTTTTAACAGCGGTTAAAAAAGGTGCCTTTACCGTGCCTGGAGACGGCATGATTGATTTCAAACCACTTTTAAGGAATTTTTATGATAACGATTACAATGGGTGGATTATTGTGGAAGCAGAACAAGACCCTGCCAGGGCGAATCCATTTGAATATGCATTAAAAGCAAAAAAATATATTGATGGGATCATACCGCAAAATTTTAGTTTAAGCAGTTAATAAATCTATGGATTTAGTAGACTTTTTGAAATAGACGAGGGTAGTGCATCTTAGGGGGAGACAGTATGAATATATTAGTTTTATTAACATTTATAATAATTGTTGGAGGAATTGGAGTTTACGCCTATATAAGAAGTCGGGCATCTACTGTTAATAATACGTCAGAAGGTTATTTCCTTGGTGGTCGAAGCTTGACAGGTTTTACGATAGCCGGAACTGTTATTATGACCAATCTATCAACCGAACAACTAGTTGGCCAAAATGGTCAAAGTTATGTTGCTGGAATGGAAGTAATGGCTTGGGAAGTAACTGCTGCGATTGCATTAGTATTCCTGGCGCTTGTTTTCTTACCAAAGTATTTGAAATATGGCGTCAATACAATATCTGATTTTATTGAAATCAGATATGACACCATTACTAAGAGAATTGTATCATTCCTATTTATTTTTACTTATATGACTTCATTTTTACCAGTTGTACTGTATTCAGGATCACTTGTTTTCAATCAAATTTTTAGTGTGGATAAACTGTTGGGTGTTGATCCATTAGTAGCAGTTGCACTTATTGCAGGTGTGATTGGTGTATTTGGTCTAATATATTTACTCTTAGGTGGTTTGTCTCTGGCCGCATTTAGTGACTCCGTTTATGGTGTTTTGTTTTTAATTGGTGGTCTATCCATTCCAGTGCTCGGATTAATCATACTTGGTGATGGTAGTTTTCTTGGAGGACTAGATTCTGTTAAGGAAAAGACGCCACAATTATTAAATGCAATTGGCCCTGTTGATTCTAATATAGTTCCATGGCCAACGCTCTTTTTAGGGATGTTTTTTAATAACTTGTACTTCTGGTGTACGAACCAAATGATTGTACAAAAAACGCTTGCTGGAAAAAATCTTAAAGAAGGTCAAAAAGGAGCCTTATACGTAGCATTCTTCAAAATTTTTGGAGCACTATTTCTAGTATTTCCAGGCATCGTAGCATTTAATATGTTTGGGGATTCTATAAAAAACCCTGATAATGCTTATCCAACATTACTTACAGCAGTCTTACCGGAATGGGCTTACGGTATCTTTGGTGCAATAATCTTTGGTGCAATATTAAGTTCATTCGTGGGTGCTTTACATGCAACTTCAACATTGTTTACATTAGACTTCTATAAACCCGTATTTAAAAAGGATGCAACAGATCGTCAAGTTGCTAGAGCAGGTAAGTTAGTTACGGTAATTGTAGGTTTTATTTCTATCATAATTGCACCGTTGATTTCATTTGCACCAGCAGGATTGTATGCTCTTGTTCAACAATTTAATGGATTATATAGTATGCCGTTGCTAGCAATTGTTATATTAGGTTTCTATTCAAAATATGTTACAGCACAAGCAGCAAAGATAACCTTTATATTCCATATAGTCGCATATGTGTTTGCAAGTTTCTTCTTAGCAGATATTCATTATTTATACGTACTAAGTGTCTTATTCTTACTAGATGTTCTAATACTTTGGTTAGTCGGTAGAATTAAGCCATTAGATACGCCATTTGAATTTAAATCAGATTTGAATAAAGTTAATTTAACACCATGGAAACATCGATATTTGATAAGTACAATTGTTATTATATCTATGATTGGTGCGTATATAGTATTCTCACCATTAGTACTTGCAAAATAAATTATTCTAAATAAAATTAAAGGGGTTTTCAAAATGGTAGATAAAGAGATTGTAGTTGGGATTATAGGCGCAGGAAGAATCGGGAAATTACATGTTGATAATCTGAAGAACATATCAAATATACGAATTAAGACGATTTCCGATGTTTTTACAGATCATTTGGGAGATTGGTTTAATACTACCGGAGCAGAAAACTTAACAAAGGATTATCAAGATATAATAAGTGATCCAGAAATTGATGCAATATTTATTTGTTCTCCAACCAATACACATACGGAAATCATTAAAGAAGCTGCTTTAGCAGGAAAACATATTTTCTGTGAGAAGCCAATAAGTTTTTCTGATGAGGAAACATTAGACGCATTTGAAGCCGTTAGAAAGGCTGGAGTTAAATTCCAAATTGGATTTAATAGAAGATATGACAGAAACTTTAGTAAGGTGAAAGATATAGTTGAAACAAAACAAATTGGGGAATTGCATATTCTAAAAATCACATCAAGAGATCCCGCGCCTCCTTCTCTAGATTACATTTCGAGCTCTGGTGGACTTTTTGTTGATATGGCAATCCACGACTTTGATATGGCGCGATATATCTCGGGTTCAGAGGTGGAAGAAGTTTTTGTTCAAGGGGCTTCATTAGTGAATCCTGAAATTGGAGAGCTAGGGGATATTGACACAGCAATTATTTCATTGAAATTCGCGAACGGCTCTATAGGTGTAATCGATAATAGTAGGCAAGCTGTATATGGTTATGATCAGCGTCTTGAAGCATTTGGGTCAAAGGGTTCAGCAAACGTTAAAAATGAAACGGAATCGAGGGTGGAATTCTTATCGGAAGACGGTGTGAAAGAAGATAACCCACTATACTTCTTCTTAGAAAGATACAATGACGCATATATCAAAGAAGTACAAGAATTCTTTGAAGCCATAAGTAATAATGAAGAGGTTTCATGTAGTTTTGAAGATGGTATTATGGCACAAAGAATTGCAATGGCAGCTAAAGAATCATTGGATTCTGGTAAACCAGTTAAAGTTAAAATGTTAGATAAAATTTTAAAATAATACAGAAACAGAGCAAATTAAAATTATGAGTATATGGGTGTACCTCTATTTAATAAAAATAGTTTTTAAAGGAAGACGTGATGAGATGTTAGTTTCAATGAAGGAAATGCTAAAGGTAGCCATAGAAAATAACTACGCTGTTGGTCAATTTAACATCAATAATTTTCAATGGGCAGAGGCGATTCTTCGAGGTGCAGAAGAGGAAAAATCACCAGTAATTCTCGCTTCCTCTGATAGAATAGTAGATTATTTAGGGGGCTTTAAATTGATCGCCTCAACAGTAGAAAATATGGTCAGGGAAATGGTGATTACGGTACCTGTTGTACTCCATTTGGATCATGGTCTTAGTGTAGAACGATGCAAAGAAGCAGTTGATGCTGGCTATAGCTCTGTGATGTTTGATGGCTCTAAGCTTTCCATTGAGGAAAATATTAGACAAACAAAGGAAGTCGTTACGTATGCCCATAAAAATGGCATATCGGTAGAGGCGGAAGTCGGTTCTGTTGGCGGTACAGAGGATGGCATTGTAGGTGGAATAAGGTATGCTGATTCAAACGAATGCCTTCGCCTTGTTCAAGAAACGGATGTCGATGCTTTGGCCGCAGCACTTGGTTCAGTCCACGGTCCATATAAAGGGGAGCCAAAGCTCGGATTTGCCGAAATGGAAGAAATCTCTGAACTTATCGGTATACCACTTGTTCTACATGGCGGTTCTGGAATACCGGAACATCAGATTAAGAAGTCCATTGAACTTGGCCATGCAAAAATAAATGTAAATACTGAATGCAATCAAGTATGGGCAAAAACCGTTCGTGAAATTTTAACAAACGATCAAGAACTTTATAATCCACAGTCAATTCTCGTGCCGGGTATGGAGGCAATTACCGAAGTTGTAAAGGAAAAGATGAGGCTGTTTGGTTCAAGCAATCAAGCATGCTAAAGGGGAAGTATTCAATATTTCCCCTTTTTTATAATAAAAGAGAGATATTTGTTTGTAACAGTGGGATTTGTCTGTCTGCTGGTATATCGGAAAAAAACGCTAGTTACTATCTTTGTAATCAAGATTTAACAACAAAACCATTTAAGTAGATTTCGAAAAGTCGACCCAGAAAAATAACAAAACGATAAAAAAGATGGGAGAGTATCGGATGAAGGCATTATTGAAAAAAGGACCCGGTTTAGATAATGTTGGGCTTGAGGAAATAGCTCAACCTATGATAAACGATGAGGAAATCAAAGTAAAAGTGCATGCTACTGGTATTTGCGGTACGGATATCCATATTGTACTAGACGAATACCCAGCTGACTATCCAGTAGTCATGGGACATGAATATTCAGGAATTGTAGAAGAAGTCGGAGGAAACGTGAGTGCATTCAAAAAAGGAGATCGAGTGGTCTCCCATACTGCAGCTGTGACATGTGGGCAATGCTACTATTGCAGACACGGATTGCTCATGTTATGTGAGGAGAGAAAGTCAATCGGATCAGGTGTAAATGGAGCATTTGCAGAATATGTTAAAGTCCCAGCACGCCTAGCCTATAATATCCCAGAAAATATCAGCCTGGATGAAGCAGCACTAAGCGAACCATTAGCATGCGTTGTTCGAAGTGTAATTGAAAGGGCAACGGTAAAAGCGGGAGACAGGGTTGTTGTAGCAGGACCAGGCACAATAGGATTACTAGTATTACAAGTAGCTAGAGCTAGCGGTGGAGATATAGTTGTTGTCGGTACATCCAAGGATAAAGCCAGACTCGAACTTGCAACAGAGCTCGGAGCAATCGATACGGTCATTGTCGATGATCCAAAAGACAAAGATAAATTAGTGAGCCTAATGGGAACTTTTGATGTAGCATTTGAGTGTTCCGGCGCAGCTCCTTCAGCTGATAACTGCCTACAATTATTGAAGAAAACTGGGTTATATGTGCAAGTAGGATTGTACGGTAAGAAAATTGAATTCGACCATGATTTAGCCCTAATGAAAGAAATAAATATGACAAATAGCTACGCATCTGAACCAACATCATGGGTAACAGCATTACAACTTTTAGAGTCTGGAAAGGTAAATGTTCGTCCACTGATCTCTAATAAACTATCATTAGATGATTGGAAAAAAGGATTTGATATTGCGATAAATAAAGAAGGGTATAAGGTGTTGCTTGATCCTAGTGTGAAGTAAAGTTAGTTTAGCTATTGAGGTTAAGTGTATATATTACCATAAACGAAGCTAGTAGGATTGATCATATCAAGGAGTGAAGATAATGAAGGAAATAAGAGTTGGTATTATCGGTTTAGGAAGAATGGGACGAATTCATGCTCGAAATATTGCAGAAAATGTACCAAGTGCAACTCTTTATGCAGCATGTCATTATAATGAAGAAGAATTAGAAAGGGCTAGAAAAGATTTAGGTGTAAAAGAAACTTTTAAAAATTATGAGGACATGATTTCTAGCCCAAACATTGATGCGGTAGTTATTGTATCACCATCTAGCCTTCATACTAAACATATTCGTTTGGCAATGGAAAAAGGTTTACATGTTTTCTGTGAAAAACCAATTGGTTTAGATGTAGAAGATATTAAACAAACAATAGAAGTGATTAATGCACATCCAAATCAAGCTTTTCAATTAGGTTTCATGAGACGATATGATGAATCTTACCAATATGCGAAAAAAATGGTCGATGAAGGTGCTATTGGTGAATTAACATTAATTCGTTGTTATGGAATTGATCCAGGCTCTGAACTAGAAAGCTTCGTTAAATTTGCTGCTGATGGTAAGAGTGGTGGATTATTTGCAGATTTGTCTATCCATGATATTGACTTAGTAAGATGGATATCTGGTATGGAAGTAAAACATGTTTGGGCAATTGGTAAAAATGCAGCTTATCCAGTATTAGATGACTTAGGCGAATTAGAAACAGGTGCCGCCATGATGCAATTAGAAGATAAAACAATGGCCCTTTTAGTTTCTGGTAGAAATGCAGCTCATGGTTATCATGTGGAAACAGAATTGATTGGTACAAAAGGAATGTTACGTGTAGCTCAAGAACCCGAAAAAAATCTTGTAACAGTATTTAATGAACAAGGTGTAACCAGACCAACTTTTCAAACCTTCCCAGAACGTTTTAGAGAAGCTTTTCTCCGAGAAATGAGAGAATTCATATTATGTATAAAAGCAGGTCGTGAACCAGAAGTAACCGCATACGATGGTTTACAGAGTACAATTGTTGCTGAGGCTTGTCAAAAATCTATCGATACGGAGCAATTAATTAATTTAAATTAAGACTAAGATACAACTATAAACCTAGTAATGGTTAATGAGATTATAGATTACTAAGTCAACCCTTAGAATATTAAAAATTGAAAGCGGTGCAATTGGTGTGATTGATAACAGCCGTCAAGCAGTTTATGGTTATGATCAACAATTAGAAGCATTTGGATCTTTGGATCTAAAGACGCTGCCAAAGCCAATAATGAAACAGAAAATAGTGTTGAAGTATTAACAAATGGCTGTATAAAAAGTGCGAACCCGCAATACTTCTTCTTATAACTTTACAAGGATTCATACATAGAAGAAACAACTCAATTTTTAATGCAATTGCTTATAATAGTGAAGTTCCATGTAGCTTAACAGTACAAGAAATTATACGTATCTATGGAATGCATGGGATAATGAAATGTTTTTTTAAAACAAACATAGCTTTTTATGCTTTATAATTTGTCTGAAATGAGGGTGATAGAATGAAGGAGAAAGGAACCTTAAAGAATTCAGAACAATATTTTCATATTCCAAGTACTTTTGCTAAAGAAGTTCTTTATTACCCAACAATGGGAGGAAATTATTTTTGTTCAGAACAATATGAGACAAAAAGGCAGCGTTTTGAGCAGTACTATTTTTGTTATGTGAAAAAAGGGAAAATGAAAGTTTTTTATAAGGATGGAAAATATATCGCAAAAGAAAATGATTTTTTCTTTTTGGATTGTCATTTTCCACACCTTTATGGTGCTGTGGAAAATAGTAATATTGAATGGGTTCACTTCAAAGGGGCTGGTGCCAAAGAGTACTTTGATCTTTTATATAGGAAAAGTGGTTGTATTTTTTCTATTGATAATAATTGGGAAATACCTAATTATATGAAACAGATTCTAAATATGATGAAGGAAGATAAAGTAGATGAACATGTTGCTTCCCTTATAATTCAACATATTATTTATGAATTATTGAAATTATCTAATCAAAATCAGAATATAGATGGAACAATAAAACAAGCAGTTGTGTTCATTGAAAAAAACTATAATAAGGATATTAGTTTAATAGATATAGCAAAACAAGTAAATCTTAGTCCATATCATTTTTCTAGGATATTTAAAGAACAGACAAAATATACTCCTAGACAATTCTTAATTAATTACAGAATCAATTATGCAAAGGATCTTTTATATACATCTAATTTTTCGATTGGTGAAATTGCATTTAAATGTGGATTTAATAGTGAATCGTATTTTGTTACAACTTTCAAAAAGCATACAGGATATTCTCCCAAAAAGTATCAAGAGTTTATATTTAAGATAACTATATAGATAAATAGAAGCTTCCATATAATAAGAAAATTGATAAAGATTTAGGAATAAATCACTTAAAAAGTTAGAAAACACAAATACTTTAATAAAATAGCAATAAACTTTAAAAAAAAGCAATAAAATGAAATGACTATTGTTAATTATTGGGTTATATTTATTTTATAGATATCAATAAGTTAATAAATATATACTAATAAAGTTTATTCATTAGTATAGAAATTACATAATATATTTATTAGGTTATTAGTATCTCTTTTACTTATTTTGTGTAAGCGCTTTTATTAGCTTGTAGCGAGTAACCTTAATAGGCAACTATCTGTAGGTGCTTAGGCTTAGATTTATCCTATATTAAATTATCTGAATTATAAATTAAAGCGGGAGTTGTATTTTTATGAAGAAAAGAATCGGATTATGTTTTTGGACATTTGGCCCATTATCTTTTGAGGAAAAATGTCAAATAGCTGTAGAAATAGGTGTAGCTGGTGTAGAAGTTGAAGGTGATTTAACGCAATCTCCCTCTGAATTGAAAAAGATATTAGAAAAATATTCGCTACTTCCTTTTTCAGTTACACCAGCAAATGTAGATATATCCAACACAAATGAAGAAGCTAGATCCTCTGCAATAAATTATTACTTCGAACTTATAAGTTGGGCAAAGGAACTTGGTGCACATCGTATTTGTCTACATGGTGATGTTGGGAAAATTAAAAGCAGTGGTGATGTTGATTTTGACTGGAACTTACTTGTTGATAGTACGAAAAAAATAATATCAGAAGCTGAAAAGGTAAATTTACCAATTGTATATGAAGTGTTAAATCGCTATGAAAATTATCAAGTGATTACAGCTAATGAAGCTCGTAGATTATGTAAGGAGGTTGATAATGAATATCTAAGTATACTATTAGATTCATATCACATGAATATTGATGAGCCTGACCCACTGGAAGCATTAAGGATTGCAGGTGATAAATTAGGTATTTATCATTTGGCTGATTCAAACCGGTTAGGTGTTGGCGAAGGTCATGCAAATCTAAAAGACCAATTAGATGTACTAGATGAGATTGGATATGAAGGGCCAATTATAATGGAAATGACTGCACTTGGTGAGAATCCTTTTACTCCTGTTAAACAAGGAGACTATCTAAACCAATTAATTAACTCTTATAAGAAATCAGTAGAATTTCTTAATAAAAGAGTCCCAGTGAGATATTAAGTTTTTATTAATTTTATCAGTTAAGGGACAATTAACAATAAATTATCTTGTCTTATAAAAGAATAATGACATCTGATGCAGTAATGAAGTGAAGGAACAATTATAGATAACCTTACTCGCAAGGTAGCAATAATAATACAAAGACGAAAGGAGTCTAGAAATGGCTGAACATGCTGTGAATCTCCTTGAAATAAAGGGTATTAAAAAGAGCTTTGATAAAAACGAAGTGTTAAAGGGGATAGATTTTAATGTAAGACGCGGTGAGGTCCATGTCTTACTAGGAGAAAATGGTGCTGGAAAATCAACATTAATCAAAATATTAACTGGTGTTCATAAAAATGACGCTGGGGAAATTTATTGGGATGGTAAATTGGTAGAATTTAACAAACCCCATGATGCAATGAATCTAGGAATTTCAACAATTTATCAGGAATTAAATAATGTTAAGCAGCTTAAAGTGTATGAAAATATCTTTCTAGGAAGGGAACAGAAAAAAAGAGGGAAGATATCCTTTTTAAATCGAGATTATATGCGTAAAGAAGCAATTCGTTGCTTAAACGAATTAGGCCAAAATGGCAAGGAACTTGTTGATATGGAAGTTGGGAAACTTGGAATGGGTCAACAACAACTTGTTGAAATAGCAAAAGCAATTGCACTTGAAGCAAAACTAATCATTATGGATGAACCTACTTCTAGTCTAAGTGGTAGAGAGGTAGAACAGTTGTTTAAAGTAGTTGAGTTATTACAAAAGCGGAGAGTAGCTATCATTTTTATTACACATAAATTAGAAGAAATTAAGCGAATTGGTACACGATTAACAATACTTCGAGATGGTTATATGATTAATACACTTCCAGTTAAGACAACAGACCCTGACTACTGGATTGAATTAATGGTAGGTCGGAGTTTGGATGAAAAATACCCTAAAAAACAGTTTAAGGTTGGAAAAGAAGGATTTAGGGTAGAGAATCTTCTTGTTGAGGGGGCTTCTGAACCAGTAAGTTTTCATGTGAATTACGGAGAAATTGTTGGGTTTTCAGGATTAGTTGGAGCAGGACGGACTGAATTAGCCCGTGCAATATTCGGAGCTGATCCAAAATATGGAGGCAAAGTATTTATTGATGGTAAAGAAGTGACTATTAATTCGCCCAGTGATGCTATTAAGGCTAGAATAGCTTTTATTACTGAAGATAGAAAAAATGAAGGACTACAACTTGATCAATCATTACATTTCAATATCACTTTAGCTAATATGAAGCATTTTGCTAATAAAAAAACAAGATTATTAAAATTAAATGACATGAAAAAAGAAGCAGCAGATTATGTTAAGGAACTAAAGATAAAAACTGAGAGTATAGACATAAATGCAAGATTTTTAAGTGGTGGTAACCAACAAAAGGTGGTTATAGCTAAATGGTTATGTACAAAAGCAAAAGTCTTTATTTTTGATGAACCAACTAGAGGTATAGATGTTGGAGCTAAAGTAGAAGTTTATCGTTTAATGAATGAACTTGTAGAACAGGGGAATATCGTGATTATGATTTCGTCTGAGTTGCCAGAAATATTAGGAATTTGTGATCGTGCACTTGTTATGAGTGAAGGAAGAATTACTGCTAATATTCCAATTGAGAAAGCGAGTCAAGAAGTTATTATGAAATATGCTACAGGAGAGTGAGAACCTTGAGTCAAGTACAAATCGATAATTTACCAGAGGAACAAGAAGAAATTAATGATTTACCAAAGGGTCAAAACGAGAAAACAAGCTTTTTAACTACTTTGAAGAAATATTTAGGGAAGTTTGGTACATTAATAGCACTAATACTACTATGTTTAACTTTTACATTTACATCTGATCAGTTCTTAACAATGGATAACTTTATGAACATCGCCAGGCAAGTTTCCATAAATGCCTTGTTGGCTATTGGAATGCTTCTTCCAATCTTAACTGCTGGTATTGACTTGTCTGTCGGTTCAATACTAGCATTTTCTTCAATGGTAATGGCTATCGTAAGCGTTACAATGGGGATAAACCCAATAATAGGTATAATCGTAGCTCTTATAATTGGTGCTGGGTTTGGGCTTATTAACGGATTGCTATTGACTAAATTACGTTTACCACATCCTTTTATTTCAACAATGGGTACACAATTTATTGGGCGTGGATTAGCGTTAATGGTAACTGCAGCCGCCCCAATTGCTGGTTTTCCTATACTAATTCAATACATGGGAAATGGATTTATCGGCGGGTTAATACCAATAAGTTTCATAATAGTTATTGTTGTCTTCATTACCATGCATATATTTCTTACAAAAACTCAAACAGGCCGTTACATTTATGCAATTGGTGGTAATAAAGAAGCAGCACGTCTATCTGGGATAAATGTAGACCGAGTGCTATTAATCGTTTATACAATTAGTGGTTTAATGGCAGGTTTAGCAGGGGTTATTCAAGCAGGTCGTGTTAATGCAGCTTTCCCAACGGCTGGACTTATGTATGAAACTGATGCGATTGCCGCCGTGGTTATTGGTGGAGCAAGTATGTTTGGGGGAGTTGGTACTGTTATAGGTACTGCGATTGGTGCTGCTATTATTGCAGTCCTACGTAATGGATTAAACCTACTAAATATTTCATCTGATATCCAAATGGCTGTAATTGGTGCAGTTATTATTCTAGCTGTCTATGTGGATGTTCTAAGACTAAGAAAAAGAAAAAGAGCAAATAGATAAGAAACTATACTAGGGGGAATTGAAATGAAAAAGAAAATATCATTTATAATTATTGCGGGTTTATTAATGCTACTTGTAAGTGGGTGTAATCTTGGAACAAATGCAGAAAATTCCTCATCTGATGGAAATACCAACAATGATGATGAAATTAAAATTTCAGTTGTTTTGAAAACAGCCTCCACTCCATATTGGAAAGTAATGCAAGCAGGGGCTGAAAAAGCAGCCGAAGAACTTGGAGTTAAATTAAATATCGTTGGGCCTCCATCAGAAGCAGAAATTATGCAACAAGTAAATATGATTGAGGATCAATTAAGTCAAAATCCTGATGCAATACTAGTAGCCCCACTTCAACCACCAACGGTTGTGACTTTATTACAAGATGTTGAAATACCAGTTATAACTCTTGATACTGATGCTATTATGGATAGTCGTTTATCCTATATTGGAACAGATAACTATTCTGCCGGCGTGACTGGTGCTGAATTATTAATTAATGATTTGAGTTTAAAATCCGAAGATAAAGTGGCTTTAATTGATGGCGCAGCAGGTAATCCAGCAACAAATGACCGTATCAAAGGTGCAAAAGATACATTTGAAGCAGCTGGTGTTACAATTGCTGCTGAGCAACCTGCGGATAGCGATTCTACAAAAGCTATGAATGTAATGGAAAACGTTCTTCAAGTAGAGAAAGATTTAAAAGCTGTATTTGTAGCTAGTGACGATATGGCTTTAGGAGCATTACGTGCAGTTGAGGCCTCAGGATTAGATATTAAGGTTGTCGGTGTTAATGGGGATCAGATAGCTGCTGAATCTATATTAAATGGTGGAATGTATGCATCAATTGCTCAAAAGCCATATGAAATGGGTTATTTAGGAGTGAAAAATGCTGTTGCCAATCTCAAAGGGGAAAAAATTGAGCCACGTATTGATAGTGGGCTAGATATTATTAAGAAAGACAATGCTCAAGAGCAAATAGACTTTTTATCAAACGAAGTTAATTAGGGGTATAAGGTGTTGTTGGTTCCTGAAATATAATAATTTACCGTCGGGGAAGCTTGTAAATTGACAAGCTTCCCCTCCTATTTAAAAATAATCTTATGTATACCTTACTTATGGAAAGGAACAGGGGGTTACTCACTTGTACTCCCTCTTCAATGTTTCATTTATTTTATATTTTGCTTTTATAATTTGCGTAGACCCAAATAATTAAAAGGATTAATAATATAACTACAGCGAGCGGTATTAGCCACAAATTCTCCCCGTCTAAATACAGTCCCAGTGCCATAATTGCTACTGAAATTACAGGTGCCATGACATAATAAGGTTTGGCATTATATAGCCATCCATAAGGAAAAAGATGGGCACCAGTGATAATGGCGAAAAACATAACTGCTGCTTCTGGGCTTTTTATGATTCCCCAAAAAAATATAGTAAAATAGATAAACTGTGAGAGATTTAGATACAATCCTAAATTGCCCAAAGGATTATCTTTAAATTTCCAATCGGCTTTTATAAGCGTTGAAATACCGACGGACAGTGGGAACATTAACCCCGTTGAAAAAAGCATAAATATATTTTTCTGAGAAATATCGATTGCCTGTAAAAATATAATTGTAATGATTGTCCAAATTACTGCACCTGACAATAAAAATCCTATCCCATTTTTCCCTTCTACTGAAAGCTCGTTTCTATTCTTAAGTAACTCCAAATTTTCCCACCTTTCTTTGTTGAGCAAAACTGTTCAACTATTTAATATGATATTTTATTATTTCAATATTAATTTTAACATAAATTCAGAATTGAGCATTAATTTTTTTAGTAAGATTAATCCAGCAATCTAGTTCTTTAATATCATTCTTGTAGTGCGAGCAATATTGACAAACAACCTACAAACCAATACTATATTTGTAATCGTTTTCAAAAGAGAGGGGTGTTCATCATTAGCAAACTACAAAACCAAGTTGCAATCGTCACAGGGGTAAGCCATGCAAATGGAATTGGCGCTGCGATCTGCCGCAAACTAGCATTGGAAGGAGCGGATATCTTTTTCACCTATTGGCAGGCTGATAAAGAATGGCCAGTTCAATTTCAAAAGGAATTAGTCGCAATCGGGGTACAATCCGATTATTTGGAGATTGATTTATCCACACCAGACTGCTCTATGAAAATATTAGATGCCACAGAAGCTCGATTTGGGCTACCGACAATATTAATAAATAATGCAGCACATTCGTTAAGAGATGGTTATATGAATCTGGATGCAAAGCTTATAGATGATCATTATGCAGTAAATATGAGAGCAACGATGCTGCTTAGTGTGGAATTTGCACGAAGATTTCAGAACTCCGACAAAACTTCTGGCAGAATTATTAATATGACATCAGGTCAAGCGCAAGGACCGATGATTGAGGAATTAGCTTATGTTGCAACAAAGGGGGCTATTTCTGCATTCACACTTTCGCTGTCTGCGGAGCTCGCTCCGCTGGGGATTACAGTAAATGCAGTAAATCCGGGTCCCACTGATTCTAGATGGATGTCTGAATCTATTAAACATGAACTATTGCCAAAGTTTTTAATGGGTCGAATCGGTGTTCCAGATGATGCAGCCCGACTCGTTGCATTTCTGGCAAGCAGTGAAGCTGAATGGATTACTGGACAGGTGATAAATTCAGAAGGTGGGTTTTTGAGGAGATAGGGAGGAGGAGCACTCTAGGAATGTTAATGGAAGCTTTATAGGAGCCCCGACTATAAAGCAGGTCGCTCCATTTCAATACGGGCTCTCTAAATTTTGAATGTGAGCTCTAACCGAGGCACTAAACGCTACACCTCAAGACCAATCAAAAGTCGACATCATTCGCCAAAAACCGAGAAGGGACAGGCGCCAAATGGTACCAAATATATATTGACAAGTTAAATTTTTCCAGTATAATGAAAATTGTAAAATGTAATCGTTTACACTCAAATGTGAATGAACACGATATGACAAAGGGGGCAATGAAATGAAGTTGTGGAGAAATGCACTGTGTAGTTTATTTTTAATTGCTTTGGCACTATTTTTAGTTGCATGTTCGAGTGATAGTCAAACATCAACTAAGGAAGATAAGAAGGATGAAACTGACTCAGCAACAGAAGAGCAAGATGGCACTACAGATGAGGCAACAGATGAAGGGGAAGAGAAGGAACAGGTTACGATTGTTTATGCGCGTGGGGTGGATACTACACCAGGGACGGACATGGTGATCGAAGCATTTGAGAAGAAATTTCCACATATTAAAATAGAGTCGCGTGAAATGCCGGCAGATACAGGGCAATCCCATGATCAATATGTAACTGCTTTTAGTTCACAAAGTACGGAAATCGATGTGTTCAATGCAGACGTTATTTGGCCAGCAGAGTTTGCACAAGCTAACTATGCATTAGAGCTCGACCGTCTGATTGAGCGGGACGGGATTGATATGGATGCATATTTCCCGGGAACAGTAGCTGCTGCCAATTTTAATGGGAAACAGTGGGCAATGCCGCAATATACTGATGCTGGTGTGTTCTATTACCGAACAGATATTGTAGAAGAGCCGCCGACAACATGGGATGAATTAATTGAACAAGCAAATGCCTTGAAAGGGCAAGAAGGTACTGAGTTTGGGTACATTTTGCAGGCAGCACAGTATGAGGGGTTAATTACAAATGCAATTGAATTCATTGCTTCATATGGTGGACAAGTAATCGACGAGGATAATAATGTCGTTGTTGACAGCCCAGAGACAGTGAAAGCAATTGAAAAAATGGCAGAGGTAGTTGGATCTGACTTTGTTCCTGGAAATATCCTTAATTTCCAAGAGATTGATACCGAAAATGCATTTATTGAAGGAAAATCCGTGTTTGCAAGGAACTGGCCATACATGCAATCCTCTTCCAATGATGAGGAAAAATCTAAAATTGCTGGGAAAATTGCAATTACAACACTTCCTGCAGGGGATGCAGGTAATGCAGCTGCACTTGGTGGCTGGATGACGATGATTAATCGCTATTCTGAGCATCCAGAAGAAGCATGGGAATTCGTTAAATTTATTTCTGGTGAAGAAGGACAGAAAATCACTGCAGTAAACGGTGGACGTGCGCCAACATTGAAGGCACTTTATGACGATCAAGAAGTGAAAGAAGCTAGTGAGTTATTTGCAAATCCAGATTTTGCCGCTGTATTGGAAAGTGCTGTATCACGACCAGTAACACCAATTTATCCGGAAGTATCTGACATTATGCAAATCGAAATATCGAAGGTGTTGGCAGGAGACCAGTCTGCACAAGAAGCTGCAACGAATATGCAAACGAAAATCGAAGCGGCAATGAATGAATAATTGGTTGAACCATAGTTTGTGAGAACAAGATGGGCGAGAACTCCCATCTTGTTTTTCCTTAAGTAGTTAAGAAAGTATAAAAACTTTCTTACTACATAAGTGCAACTAAGGTTGTCACCGAAAGGCTTGGTTAAACCTTAGTTTTCTAAAAAAATATTTCCCAGTACATAAATGTAAGAGGGGTGTTACGATGAAAAAGAAGAAGCGAGGCTTTCAGTTGACCGAGAAGCAGCTAGGATATGCGATGGTGCTGCCGTCTCTTATTCTCGTATTTGTTGTTGTTCTGTGGCCGGTTGCTCAATCTTTCTGGAATAGTATGTTTGATTATCGTTTGAATGATCCAGCTCGTTCGCAGTTAATGATGGACGCAAACATCGACCTTGAACGATATGTTGATAATCATTTTTATATCGATAGACAGCTGGATGATTTGGCGTCGGTAACAGAGAGTGAGGATACGAGGCAGACAATTGCAGAGATAAAGCAGGGAGTCGCATCTTATCATGAAACCTTGATTAGCGACGAGGAGGTTAAGAGGAAGGTAGAAAAAGTTGATGAACTGCTGATGAATTTTACCCCTATTAAAGATTCGGAATTAAAGTATACGGAAGTTGATAATGACTTCGCCGAGGATTATCGACAGGCACTCGAATCGTATCAGCAGAGCTTGGCCACCATCTCTGAATCGATCGATGATGAAGCAAACAGTTTGAAATTCATGCAAACTGCAGATCTACTTGGCGCAACAGGAAAAACGATTTTGGAATCTAATTTTATTGGCTTTGCTAATTACGGGAAGTATTTCAAAGATCAGCGGATGTGGAAATCAATTGGGAATACCGCATTTTTTACAGTGATATCTGTCGCGCTTGAATTAGTGATTGGCTTGGCAATTGCTCTACTAATCAACCGAACGTTTAGAGGCAGGGGAATTATCCGAGCATCTGTACTTATTCCTTGGGCAATACCTACAGCAGTTGCTGCGATGATGTGGGGATTCCTCTATGATGGACAGTCGGGGATTGTCGGGCACTACTTAGAAACATGGAACATCATTCCGAATGCATCGTGGTTATTGTCAACATCAGAGGGATCGATGTTTTCAATAATATTAGCTGACGTTTGGAAGACAACGCCATACATGGCGCTCTTATTGTTAGCAGGTTTACAAACAATTCCGCAATCGCTATACGAAGCGTCGGATGTGGATGGTGCGAATAAATTTCAGCAGTTTTGGAGCATCACACTACCACTTCTGAAATCATCTGTTTTAGTTGCCTTGCTATTTAGAACGTTAGACGCCTTCCGAGTGTTCGACCTTATCTACGTATTAACAGGCGGGGGACCAGCAAATGCGACGGAATCCATTTCGGTATACGCATATAAAACCTTGTTCGCCCAGCAAAATTTCGGCGAAGGTTCGGTTCTATCTGTAATTGTATTCCTATGTGTTGCAATCATTAGTTTTATTTATGTGAAATTCATTGGTTCGGAATTATTTGCAGGTCGGACTAAATGAGGAGGGTGAGAAATGAATAAACGAGCTGGTATTGGGTTCTACCTATTTTTAGTATTATTCGTATTTTTAGTGATGTTCCCGTTTATCTGGGTGTTCCTAACATCAATCAAGCCACCGAGTGAAATATTCTCGAGCTTTAGATGGTTCACGACCAATCCATCGCTTGACTCGTACGAAGCAGCATTAACAAATCGGCCTTTACTGCGTTATATGCTAAATAGCTTCGTCGTTTCTGGAATAACAACGGTTCTTTCATTAGCATTTGCATCGCTCACCGCCTATGCAGTGACAAGATTGCCGATTAAAGGGAAAGGACTCATCCTAGGTATCGTCCTAGCATCATCCATGTTTCCGCAAATCGCAATTATCTCGCCGATGTTTAATTTAGTAACGGATCTTGGTCTGCGCAACAGCTATTTAGGACTGGTCATTCCATATATCACAATCAGTCTTCCATTAGCAATCTGGATTTTATCGACATTCTTTCAAAAAATCCCATTTGAATTGGAAGAGTCAGCGAAACTCGATGGGGCAACACCATTTCAAACGTTTCGAAAGATAATCTTCCCGCTTGCTGCACCAGGTGTTTTCACAACTGGAATTCTAGTATTTATCGCAGCATGGAATGAGTATTTATTTGCCCTAACAATTAATAGTGATGATATGTGGCGAACCGTTCCAGTCGGCATATCGATGTATCAAAGTGAATTCTCAGTTCCTTGGGGAGATATATCCGCAGCAACAGTTATCGTGACAATTCCAATTGTATTGCTTGTACTGTTATTCCAGAGAAGAATAGTTTCCGGGTTGACGTCTGGATCTGTGAAGGAATAGTGGAATCGTATTCAGGAAGAGGAAGTCTATGAATGTGCTAAACCATGAAAGTGGTAAAGGTAACGAATTGGAGGGGAAGAGATGGGAAATATAGGGTTACAACTTTGGTCAATAAAAGATGCTGCTGAAAAGGATTTGTTAGAAAAGATAAAAAAAGTAGCTGAAATGGGATATACAGGGGTACAATTTGCTGGATTCGAAAACTATACCGCCGAAGCGGTTAAATCGACAATGGCAGAAGCAGGCATTATAGCTGCAGGTGCTCATGTTCAGCTGGAACTGCTGGAAAATCGGCTTGATGAAACATTGAAATATCATGAAACAATCGGAAATGATCTTATTATCGTTCCATATTTACAAGAAAGCAGAAGAACAACAGCTGACGATTACAAGCGAACAGCAGAATTGCTAAACGATATCGGTAATAAAATGAAAGCAGAAGGATTTTCACTCGGGTATCATAACCATAATTTCGAATTTGATCGATTCGACAGTGAAACCGGATTTGATATCCTTTATGAAAATACGGATGCTAGCAACTTAAAAATGGAGCTGGATTGCTTCTGGGCATCCTATGCGGGTTATGATCCTGTAACTATCATTGAAAAATATGCTGACCGCTGTGTGTCATTGCATATTAAAGATATGAAACTTGAGGGTGCAGAACCAATATCGACTGAACTAGGGACTGGCACACTTCCACTCTCTACATACATTTCAAAAGGAAATGAAATTGGTGTTAAGTGGTTTATCGTTGAACAAGAACACTTTACGAAAGATCCACTTGAAAGTGCTGCAGAGAATGTAAAGGCAATTAGAAGTATCCTAGAAAAATAGAGTTGCTTCAAAAGATGAGATAGTCTAGATACATATCGCGTATCTAGACTATCTTTAATAAAAATTCTTTGACGACCACCTATAGGGAGGAGGCCTGTAGTACTGAATCGGGAGAAAGTAGTTTAAATCAAGCAACCTAAGAGATTCTATTTAAACTTCCTTCACCGATATTGCCCCGGAAAAGCTACTCATCCGGCAATCACTAATATCCTCTTCATTCAACAATCCTAGACTAATAGCTGCGTTGATTTTCTCGTCATCTGGCTTTTTCTCAACATAAATTAACTCATCCATATTCAACTCTTCTAATCTCGTAACAGTAAGGTCGTCCACAAATTTCTCAACCTTTCGTATTTGCCGCTGCAGCTTGAATCCATTGTTCGTGATTTCTCCTTTCGTGTTGACTCCAACCTGCTCGTCAAAGTAGGCGTGAAATTGTTTCTTTAATTGACTCATTTCCGAATCGATTTCTTTCTTCAATTTATTAAGGTCATAATATCTGGCAATCATTTCTGCCGTAATTAGTGAAGCGCCGCTCATATTATCCCTCCAAATAGCTTGTTTAGTAGCTAAGAAAGTATAAAATATTTCTTACTACATAAGCGCAACTAATTTTGTCACCGAAATGTTTGGTGACAAAATAGTTTTCTAATAAATCTTATTGTTAGAAGGGCTGGATTATACTAGGAAATTGCTCCTAATCCGAATCCTTGATCAATGTAAAGGTATTGTATGGAGAATTAATTTTTCAAAGAAGTTTTGAAAATGTTGGACAGTTGATGCCTTTCCTCTCTATAATTCGCTTCATTTGGTCCTGATTTATAAATATAGTATAATCTCCTTTGGCGTGTTGCGATTCACGCGTATGAAATAGTTTAGGAGCTGACATGTTTTGAAAAGTATTTATGAGAAAAAATGGGCAGTCATTTTAATTGCCATTTTTTGTTCGATATTATGGGGCAGCGCATTTCCTGTACTGAAAATAAGCTATGAGGAATTGCAAATGGCAGCCGATGATACGATTGCAAAAATGGTCTTAGCGGGAATGCGTTTCCTCTTAGCAGGACTCATGATTTTGGTGGGACTTATCATAACAAATCCCAAACGACTCCTCGTCACTCGCAGGCAAATTCCTGTGTTAATTCTGCTAGGGATCTTCCAAACGACCGTGCAATACTACTTCTTTTATAATGGACTCGCAAACGTTACAGGGATGCAAGGAGCAATCCTATCCTCAGCTGGCACATTTTTTGTTGTAATCTTAGCCCATTTCTTTTATAAAAATGATCGGATGGACTGGAAAAAGGGAATTGGACTAATTGCCGGCTTCGCAGGAATAATCGTAGCGAACTGGGGACAAGGTCTCGAGCTAAGCTTCCAATTGAATGGGGAAGGCTTCATGATATTATCTGCTGTAGCAGCGGCCATTGCAACAATCATGGCGAAGGAACTCGCAGTCGGAATCCATCCATTTACATTAACCGGTTGGCAGCTATCCATCGGTGCAGCGGTGATGCTTCTGATTGGCTTGCCACAACTTAGTGAAAATGCAATGCGCTTCACACCTCTGGGCTGGGGACTATTCTTCTACTCCGCACTCCTATCAGCTGTCGCATTCGCACTCTGGTATTCGATATTGAAATACAATAAAGCTGGAGAAATCGCGATTTATAAATTTATTACTCCTTTATCTGGAGCGTTATTATCAGCGATGTTGATTCCGGGAGAAGCGATAAATGTGTATATTGTTGGTGCAATAGCACTTGTGGCAGTAGGAATTATTGCGTTGAATTATGGTGGAAGAGGAAGGAAGAATGGAAAGTAACTTCTCGAACCCAAAAAAAAGAGGAACCCATTCCAGGGTTCCTCTTTTTCAATCTCTATATGATTTTAATAAAATCTCTTATAACTATCAAAATGCTTCTTCCAATATGAGTTACTTACACTAGTAATCTCTACCCCATCA
Organism: Oceanobacillus zhaokaii; assembly: GCF_003352005.1. Classification (GTDB taxonomy): domain Bacteria; phylum Bacillota; class Bacilli; order Bacillales; family Amphibacillaceae; genus Oceanobacillus; species Oceanobacillus zhaokaii. The sequence goes on along the minus strand of NZ_CP024848.1, from coordinate 3,374,550 downwards.
GATCCTGCATGGATGAACTGTCCGCCACCTAAGTAGATTCCCATGTGGGAGATGCCTGCTTTGTATGTTCCTGAGAAGAATACTAGGTCTCCTGGTTGTGGTGAATTTACATAGTATGAACGATCAAAGAATCCTGCTGCTGATGTTCGGCTGATGTTCATGCCTGCTTGTTTGTATGCATAATATATGAATCCGCTGCAGTCAAATCCGCTTGGTGATGATCCACCCCATACGTATTTTACGCCATTCATGCTTTTTGCTGTGCTGATAAGCTTGTCCACATTGTAGCTAACGTCAGTTTGAGGTGCTTTAGGTGTTTGCTTCGCTGGTGGGGTTGCTGGTGCATTTCCACCTTTGATGTTTAGTTTTTGTCCGATATAGATCATATCAGATTTCAAGTTGTTCCATTGTTTCAGGTTAGCGACACTTACGCCGTATTGTGAGCCAATACGTGAAAGTGTGTCACCAGATTTAACAGTGTAAACTGATCCGCTGCCGTTATCTACTGGTGCCTTTGCAGGTTGTTTTGGCTTAGCAGGTGTTGATGGTGCGCTGCTATTTCCTGGGTTACTTACAACGAAAACATTTCCTGGATAGATTAATGTTGTGGTTAATCCGTTCCATTTCATCAAGTTGGATAGTGAAATCTTATGCTTTGAGGCGATACCGCTTAGTGTGTCACCAGCTTTTACTGTATATGTAGATTGATTAGTAGTAGGTGTAGATGTGCTTGGATTTGATTTCTTAGGCTGTGTAACGGAATTCGTGCCTGTTTCCAATACTTGATTCGGATAAATTACATCAGAAGTTAATTTATTCACTGATTTTAAGTTAGAAACGGATGTTTGATGTTTCTGTGCGATGGACCATAGTGAATCACCACTCTGTACCTTGTACGATGCTGCTTCTGCATCTTGTGCTCCAATAATTAAAGATGCAAGTGCGGCACTCGCAGTTACCGACATCATAACTTTCTTGTTGGCCAATGTAAAAATCCCCCATATCTGTTGTCAAATTTTCTATAATAATTACAATATATTATATCCTTTACTGTATAATTTTGGTAGATTGATATGTAAATTGTAATATATTTGTAATGTAACCAAAAATAGGCAGAACTGGATATAAAGTCTAGTCGATATTTTAGAAAAGTCAAACATCCAATAACCGCATTGCTTCAATAAAAGAGATGCTTTATACCTATGAATTTGTAACTATCTCACTATTAATCTAGCAAATCAATTCGCTAAATTCTTCCAATAATTTACATAGACTTCCAAAATTACTTATCACATTTATAAAGTATTATGATATAATTCGTTAATGTAATCTGAAATAGTAGTGAACGAGTTTATTTGTTTGTTGCTTTCAGAAGAATAACAATGAATCCGGAGGTTACATCATGGAAGAAACAATATCCTTGAAAGAGATATTCGAGGTGATTAAAAAGCGTCTCCTACTAATTTCAGCACTCACGCTCGGAGCCGCGATAATAGCTGCAGTAATCAGCTATTTTGTAATAACGCCAACCTATGAGGCGAGCTCACAGTTTATCGTTAATCAGGAGCAACAAGATCCTAATGTACAATTAAATCCAGGAAATATACAAACAGACCTGCAATTAATCAATACTTATAATGTCATTATTAAAACACCAGCAATTTTAGATAAAGTTATCGAAGAATTAAATCTTCCATATTCTGCTGGGGCACTAAGTTCTAAAATTGCTGTTTCGAGTGCAGATAACTCTCAAGTAGTTACTGTTACAGCTACAGATGAAGATCCTGCTCAAGCAGTAAAAATTGCGAATTCAACGGTCGGTATCTTCCAAAATGAAATTCCAGAACTTATGAATGTTAATAACGTTAATATTCTAACGCAGGCACAATTAAGCCCGAATCCCATCCCAGTTGCACCGAATCCAATTTTAAACATTGCAATCGCTATTGTCCTAGGGATCATGGTCGGTATTGGTTTAGCATTCTTGCTTGAGTACTTAGATAATTCAATTACAACGGAAGACGACGTAGAGAAGAAGCTTGGTTTACCTGTACTTGGTGTAATATCAAGAGTTAGTGATGAAGATGTACAGGAAAATCAATTTGCATTTCAATCGAAACAAATGAGGAGGAGTGGATTAGATGGCGCGCAAAGGAAAACAGTCTAAAGGTAATACGGTAAATAAATTCAGGCATTTAATCGCACAGGTAAATCCGAAATCGCCTATCTCTGAGCAATATCGTACAGTCCGTACGAATATCCAATTCTCATCTGTAGATAATGAAATCAAATCATTGATCGTTTCTTCTTCTGGACCAGCAGAAGGAAAATCTACTACGGTTGCGAATCTTGCGGTGGTATATGCACAAGCTGGTAAGAAAGTACTGCTGATTGATGCTGACTTAAGAAAACCGACCGTACATTATACGTTCCGCTTGGATAATTTACGGGGGTTGAGCAATATTCTTGTTGGTGAGCATACGATTGATGAAACAGTAAATCGCACGAATATAGAAAATCTTGATGTTATTTCATGTGGACCAATTCCACCGAACCCTTCAGAATTATTAGCATCAAGAAAGATGGAAACATTCCTGAAGGATGCCGAGAAGACCTATGATATTGTCATTTTTGACACACCACCAGTATTAGCTGTGACAGATGCACAAATTTTGGCAAATATTGTAGATGGTTCCATTTTAGTAGTACGCAGTAAGCATACTGATCTTGAAGCAGCGAAGAAAGCGAAAGAAGCGCTTGAGCCTGCGAAAGCAAAATTACTTGGTACTGTACTAAATGGACGTGAAAAATCCTCTTCTAACTATTATTATTACTACGGTACAAATTAAAAAAATAAACTCCTTGCAAAGCGACATGTAGGGGGTTTCTCTTTTGTCAGTTTAATAATAGAGAATAGATGGAAGATTACGATATCAAAAGTATCGTATTTATTATTAATTCTTTGTTTATATTGAATGGATGGATTAAGTAACAATTAAGTAATAAGATAGTAATAAAACTTAACATACGCATCTGTGAAACTACACTCGTATTCTGTTATAATATGTACTATTATGGAAATTATTCGTAAATATCACTTTAAATAATAGTAAAGAAGAGAGGAAGTATGTAGTATGATTGATATCCATTCACATATTCTGCCTGGCATTGACGATGGGGCACAGACGGAAGAGGATAGCCTTGAGATGGCGAGAGAGGCCGCAGCACAGGGTATAACTACTATAATTGCAACCCCTCACCATAGAAATGGCAAGTATGATAATAAACGAGGAAGCATTATGCGAGATGTAGATATATTAAATGAACTATTAGTTCGTGAAGATATCCCGCTTATCGTATTGCCAGGTCAAGAAACGAGGATTAACGGGGACATGGTGGAGGATATCAATAGTGGAGAATTACTATCGTTAAACGATAGTAAATATTTATTTGTTGAATTCCCATCCGCGCATGTTCCGCGTTATTCGAGCCAAATGCTATTTGACCTTCAAGTCGCAGGATACACACCCATAATCGTTCACCCAGAAAGAAATCAAGAGTTAATCGAACATCCGAACAAGCTATATGAATTTGTGCGAAATGGCGCGCTAACCCAAGTAACAGCAGCCAGTATTGTTGGCAAGTTTGGAAAGAATATTAAGACTTTCTCCCATCAATTGATTGAAGCAAATCTGACACATTTTGTTGCTTCAGATGCACATAATACGACATCAAGAGGTTTCTCTATGCAAGAAGCATTTCGTGAAGTGAAAAGTGAATTTGGAACGGATTATTTCTACATGTTTATGGAGAATGGTCAGTTGCTTATCGACAATCAAAATGTCAATCGATTAGAACCTTCCTCAATCAGGAAGAAAAAGAAAAAGTTTCTAGGATTATTTTAACCCTTATCGTTCTAGACATCTATATTACGTTTGAGGATTTCATCTATAGTGTTTTCTTAATATAGAAGAATACACTATAGACGAAACTAAAACGTAAAGTAAGGAGCAGATGGCATGATTAAGGTTTTGTTAGTTGATGATCAACGATTGTTTCGTGAAGGCGTAAAGTCAATACTTGAGCGAGCGGAAGATATCCATGTGACTGGAACCGCAGATAATGGAAAAGAAGCTATCCAAGAAATCGAACAAGCACAACCAGACGTTGTTGTCATGGATATACATATGCCAGAAATGGATGGGGTTGAGACAACGAGCTATGTGAAAAGGAACTATCCTGGGATAAAAGTGGTGTTATTAACGACCAGAGCGGATGATGACTTTATCATTAGTGGAATTAATACAGGAGCAGATGGATTGTTATTAAAAAATCTTTATGCAGATAAACTAATCGACTGTATTCGTGATGCATCCTGTGGTGTAATGGTATTATCAGGAGAAGTCTCTCGTATTCTTGCTAATCGAATACGAGAATTAACATTGAATAAAAAGCAAATACTTGCACTCCGCTTGGAACGTTCAGGATATCAATACACTAACAGAGAATTAGATGTTTTTTATCTATTAATGGAAGGTAACACGAATAATCAAATTGCTCACCAGTTATTTCTAAGTCTAGGTACCGTGAAAAATTATATTAGTGATATATATAATAAATTAAATATTCGAAATCGCGAGAATACTATCATGTATTTTCAAGAATTAATTACAGCAAAAGATAACATATGACTTTATTTGTAGAAAGTCACTTATAATATGACTAGGTCTTTAGTAATATAGATTTCATAGCGTTAAGCTGTATACAAAATGTTTCTTTTGGCTCGATATAGCTAATTTAAAAACGATAAAATATTCAAACTAGATACCCTAGGAAGGAGCGGACAACTTGAGCTACCGGAGAAGATTAACATTATTAATTATACTAGATTCACTGATTGTTAGTACAGCAATCTTCATTGCATCATGGATTGTCTATCCACAAGTAGATGTTCTTCATACAGATGCATTAATCATAAGCGCAGTCGCACTACTAATCTTTCATCATATTTTCGCATTTTACTACAAACTGTACAACAAGGTATGGTCTTATGCTAGTGTCGGAGAATTGATTACTATTGTTAAAGCTGTAACATTATCAATTATCACTGCTGGAATCATACAATACCTCGCAAATGGTTTCTCTTTATATAGTCGCGCACTACTCGTGACGTGGCTACTTCACATTTTACTAATTGGTGGGTCACGCTTTATGTGGCGGGTGTTCCGTGACCGTTATATTAAAAATCCAACAGAACAAAAACGCACCCTAATTGTCGGTGCAGGTTCAGCTGGCGCAATGGTTGCCAGACAGCTACAAAATGACCATCATAGTAATGAATTATTACCAGTAGCATTTGTTGATGATGATTTAACAAAACAAAAAATGCAATTATATAATCTTCCTGTACTAGGTGAAGTGAAAGATATCTCACAAATAGTAGAAAAAATGAAGATTGATCATATCGTTATTGCGATTCCATCCTTACGTAATGGTTCTTTAGAGAAAATTGTGACGGAATGTAATAAGACGAATGTTAAAGTGCAAATGATCCCTAAGATTGAGGATTTGATGACTGGGAAAGTATCGGTTAGTAACCTGAAGAATGTAGAGGTTGAGGATTTACTTGGACGTGAGCCTGTTAAACTCGATATTAATGCCATATCTGAGTATGTTACTGATAATACAGTTATGGTAACCGGTGCTGGTGGATCGATTGGTTCAGAGATTTGTCGCCAATTGATGCGTTTTACACCGAAGAAAATCCTACTTGTTGGACACGGTGAATATAGCATTTATTCGATTGACATGGAATTGAAACAAAAATATGGTGAAACTGAAACGGAAATTGTCCCAATTATCGGCGATGTTCAAGATCGTGACCGCATGTTTGGAATAGTGGATGACCACCATCCGGCAATTATATATCATGCTGCAGCACATAAGCATGTACCTTTAATGGAATATAATCCACATGAAGCAGTTAAAAACAATATTATTGGAACTAGGAATGTTGCGGAAGCGGCGGATGCATTTGGTGTGAAGACCTTTGTTATGGTTTCGACTGATAAAGCAGTCAACCCAACGAATGTGATGGGGGCAACAAAACGTGTTGCAGAGATGGTTGTACAAGACTTGGCACAGCGAAGTAAGACAAAATTTGTCGCTGTTCGGTTTGGTAATGTTCTTGGAAGCCGTGGTAGTGTTATTCCGTTATTCAAAAAGCAAATTGAAAAAGGTGGTCCGGTAACAGTTACTCATCCAGACATGACGCGTTACTTCATGACAATTCCGGAAGCATCGAGACTCGTAATTCAAGCAGGAACTCTTGCAAAAGGTGGAGAAATCTTTGTGCTTGATATGGGTGAACCTGTGAAGATTTCTGATTTAGCGAAGAATCTTATTAGACTATCAGGATATACTGAAGACGAGATTTCAATAGAATATAGTGGAATACGACCCGGTGAAAAGATGTTTGAGGAATTGTTGAATGAGAATGAGGTTCTTCCAGGTGAGGTTTATGAGAAGATTTACGTTGGTCGGACGGTTGAAGTTGATTCAGCGATGATTTTCAACCTGATTGATAAATTTAATAGGTATGACGCTGTTGAATTGAAAGATGCTTTAATGGCGATTGTTTATATGGAAAGAACATTATTGGCAGTAAATGAGTCATGACTTCAATAAAAAAATGCTGGTAGTGTAACTCTATAATTTTAAGTAGTAACATGAAAGAGGGAAAGGCTAATCCAGACGAATACAGTTATGTTCGATTACTTTATGAAAATTCTAGAATCCTCTTGACTCGTTGTTAGCAAGAATAAAAAGTATGTGAATTAATATTGATTTTTTAATATTGAGTAGTACCACTGGAGTCAGGACTAATTACGAAAATAAGTTATTGAGGCATCCACCAATTACAGTAAAAGCAATGCCGTTTAACAAGCCTGTTTCGTTTAGTATAATGTTCTATGAGGGCTTTACTGGGCATACTAAGAATCAATTCATCTGTACTACCACAGGTTGGAACAGATCACTAGACTTTTTAGTTTGATAACAGAAAGATCACTAGTTGAAAATATGAAATTGAATTCTGCTATAAAGTTGATCCATCTTGATCTCGAAAATAATACACGATAGAAATATTCAATAAAAAATGAATGGCCTTGTAAATTAAATTTTGAACTAAATAAAATAAGAGGGTGAGTTACGTGAACGCAATTAAATTTTATAGAATCGCTAACTTTTGCTATTTAAAAAAAATCCCAATCATACCTAGATTCGTAAAAAATTTGATTTTTTTACTTTTTAATTCTGTGGTACCCTATACTTGCAAAATTGGAAAAGAAAGTAAATTTGCTTATGGTGGTATTGGAGTTGTTTTACACTCAAAATCTATTATCGGGGATAGGGTAATTATTGGACAAGGTGTTACAATCGGGAAAAAACTCGAGAGAGGTCAGGCCCCTACAATAGGAGATAGGGTTTATATTGGAACAGGAAGTAAAATACTAGGAGACGTAAAAGTCGGGAACAACGTAATAATAGGTGCTAACTCAGTAGTAACTAAAGATGTTCCTAACAATGTTATTGTTGCGGGTGCCCCGGCCACGATAATTAGGAAAGTAGAACAAGATATTTATGAAATTTTAGGAGAATATTAGTATAGTTATGAAAAAAAAGAGTTTAATTTCGTTGATAATAATAATCTTTTTATTAACCCTTTATTTTTTACCAGCAGTACCGAATAGTTTATCTATATCTACTATTACTTTTTCACTTCTATACTTATTATTTTTCTTTATTAATATTAAGTATATTCCGTACATTAAGAGAAACGCAGTAAATATGATTATTACGTCTGTGTTATTATTTCTACCAGTTATTATGCTTGGTACAAGTATTTTTTACAATCAAGTAAACCCTTTTGATGCTATTAGAGGTGTAATACCTTTTGTGGTGTTGCTAATCTTTTTACCGTTTGCCCTTTACTTTATTGTTGAGGAAAATGGAGAAGAATTTGTCTATAAAATATTATTAGCTATAGGTACGATGTATAGTTTAAGAAATATATATTATTACTTAAGTACATATATAAGTGGTAAAGCAGAATTATTAAGAATTACATTACTGGATTCAAATACTACGGTCCCATTTCCATTATTTATTGCATCCTTATTAACTTGTAAGTTTATCTTTAAGAAAATAAACACATTTGAAAAAATACTATTAATTATAAATATAGCTGGATTTGCAGTAACTCAAACAAGAAGTATGATATTGAGCTATGGTCTTATAGTATTCTGTGCATTTTTATATAACTTAATCAAAAAAAATAAAATTATTAAAAATATAAAATTATCTATTCTCTTTTTATCTATAATTACTATCTTATTAATTCTAGCTAAGAAGGTTACTTTTTTAAATGTTTTATTCAATTCATTTTTCACAAGGTTTATGAATCTAACTAGCAATGATGTAAATGTACAGGAAAGATATCATGAATATCATGATGCATTTAAAGCATTTGGAGAGCATCCATTTGTAGGAGCAGGAATAGGAAATCTATTTAGTTATGCAGGAAACGGACAATATGTTAATTATATTCATAACTTTTTTCTATTTATGTTAGCAAATGTCGGATTAATTGGTAGTTTTGTTTTTTTTGGTTTACTCATTTACTTGTTTTATAAAGGATTTCAAAGTAAAGCTTTGTTAACTAATATTTTTTCTTTCGCTACGCTTTCTATTTTGGTATATAGTATGTTCTTTGCAACATTTAAACTTATACCCCATAATATTATTTTAGGTATTTTTATAGCAATAATTTTAAAAGATAATAATAAAATGAGAAGGTTACTATGATAAAAAATCTTATCCTATCACTTAGTAATAAGTTTTCGAACGTTATATTAAAACTAATTGTAACAGTTTTAATTGCTAGGAACCTTGGTCCAGATGGTTTTGGTGATTATTCACTTTTTTTAACTGTATCAGCTTCTACTACATTGATATTTTTATTTGGAACCCATAATTTTTTACTGAATAGATCTAAAAATATTATAACAATAAGAAAATATAACAATATTATTAGAAAGTATTATTTTATTATATTCATACTGATGTTCTTTATATCATTTATAGCTTTTGGTTTCTTTTACAATTTAATTAATGCTACTATTTTAGCACTTTTTTTCAGTGTACAATATTTATTTTTCGTCTATCAATACCAATTTATGGCTTTAAATTTATATAACAAACTTGTGGTTTACAATGTTATTTTCTATTTAGTTTTGATAATATGTAGTGCAGTATTTACTCCGAATAATTTTATTATATATTTACTTTTCTATTCTGCTGCTGGAATCACAGCTATAGTTTCATATAGTAATATCTTAATTCCTAGGAATCTTAAACTATCTCGAATGGATTTATTGCTCTTAAGATATCAATTTAGAATCTCAAGTAAAAACTTTTTAATAGATATCAATTCCATAATTCAGCAAAGATTAGACTTTTTTATTCTTTACTTCTTTGGTGGTAGTTATGTTGCTGGAATTTTTGCTGCTGTTAAAAATATCTCTGAATCAATTTTGTATATTCCTAAATCAATACAACCTATAATTATTCAAGAAAAAAATGACACTCAACTCTATAAATTGTTTAAAATCATTAATTTAGTTCTAGTATTTATAATGATAGTTGGAATTTTGTTTTCGCAAACTATTTTAACACTAGTATTTGGATCTAATTATGAAGATGGTAATATTATTCTTAAAATAACATTTATTATAATTTATATTTATTCATTAACTTTAATATTGTCTGCAGAATATATCAGACAAAATATTCAATCAATAGCATTAAGAAAAAGCGTTATCACAACTATTGTAATGATTATAATATTACTTATAGCATCACAATTTGATCATATTTTATTATCCATTTCTTTAGGAACACTAATATCTTACTTAGTATTATTATTATTGCTGTTTTTGAGTAGTTATATACCGTTTAATATATTTCATATAGCTATTAAGGATATAAAATATTACTATCGGGTTCTACCTAACAAATTCAAACAAAAAAATTATAAGGAGTAATAGTATCTTCAGATAATAAATAACTATTCTAAGGGGGATTTACAATGAGTATTGATGATTTATTTATGAAAACACCAACTCCAGTTCAAAATGTAATGCTATCTTTATATGGTTATATGAGAAGAAAAAAAAGATTTAACAAGTATTTTTATGATAAATTGGAGAAACTTGAAGCATCTCAATATTTTAGTGTTGAAAATATGAACAACATTAGTCTTCAGAAAATAAAGGAGATAGTTATTCATTCGTACGAAACTGTTCCATTTTATAAAAGACTTTACGATAAGAATGGAATAGATGTTTATAAGATACAAAACTTAGAAGATTTCAATAGAATCCCCACAATCAGTAAAGATGATATAAAAAATAATACAGATGACTTCATTTCATCAAAATATAATAAAAAATCGTTATTAAAGTTTACTACAAGTGGTAGTACTGGTAAGCCTTTGGCATTATTCAAACCAACGGCTTACCATCCAACTGAAAATGCCATAGTTTGGCGCCAGAGAAGATGGGCTAATGTGAATTATGATGATAACTTATTGAGTATAGCTGGTAGATCATTTGTTAAAAATAATAGTAAAGATAAATTATGGAGATATAACTACGCCGATAATCAAATGTTAGTATCTAGTTACCATATAAGCAAAAATACAATCGAAAATCTTTATAATGCTATTGTTAAATTCAGGCCACGTTATGTACAAGGTTATCCTTCTTCAATTGCATTACTTTCTAATTATCTAATTGAAAATAATCTTAAAATTAACGGAGTTAAGGCCATATTTACTTCTTCGGAAACATTATTCCCAAATCAGAGAGAAGTTATAGAGAGAGCTTTTGGAGCAAAAATATTGGATTATTATGGTAATGGTGAGAATGTTTCATCTGCTGTACAGTGTGAGTATGGAACATATCATTTGAATAACGAGTATTCATATACTGAGATTACTAAAGAAAATAGCATTATAGGAACGAATTTATACAATTATGCAATGCCGTTAATTAGGTATGAAACTGGTGACTCAGCAGAGATTAGTAAACATACTTGTGCATGTGGAAGGAACTTACCAGTTATTAAGAACTTGAATGGTAGAACGGGTACTAATTATGTTAGCACCTTAGATGGAAGGAAAATAGCCAATTTTAATAAGATAATAATAAATATTAAAAAGGCTAAAGAAATCCAAATTCACCAGAAGGAAAATTATGAATTGGTAATAAATATTGTTCCGAGAGAAGAATTTAATAAGAAAGATCGAGAGGATATAATCAATAATATAAAAGATTATCTTGGAAATGATATGTCTGTAGTTCTTAATTTCACTTCTACAATCCCAAGGTCAAAAAGCGGGAAATTTATCCCGGTAATTAGTGAGGTTAAATAGAGTATAATAATTAGGGGACTAAAATTATGAGAAATCAGTTGAAAATAATAAAAAATATGGGACTTCCCTGGACCATATTTCGAGCGAAATATGAATTGATGAAAAGAGCAGGCTTGATAAAAAAACAATTTCCACCAAGAGATTTGTCAAATTTTGACTTCTTTCAATATTTAAATGCTAATGAAATTGATAGTGAAATGTCACTTTTAGAATATCTCAAAAGCATGAAACAGAACTTTTTTTTCACAAGTAAAGATCTTGCGACTAGTACAAAAACAAAGTTAGAGCAGATACTAACTAATGAAACAATAGATAAATCTATTTATAAGGCTGATAACATTCTTAATAATAATTATTATTATTTTAGTAATCGTACTACTAGTTTTACAAAACTTGACTGGCATTATAGTCCACTTACCAAAAAAGGTTCACCAAAAGACAAACACTGGATAGAAATTTCAGACTTAAATAGCGATTTCGGAGACATAAAATTTATTTGGGAGTTATCTAGATTTTCTTTTGTATATGATTTAGTCAGAGCATACACCCTTTCGCAAGATGATAAATATGTTAGAAAATTTTGGTCTTTACTTGAAGATTGGATTGAAGAAAATCCGATGGAATATGGAGTTAACTATAAAGATGGACAAGAAATGTCATTAAGAGTGATGGCATGGTTGTTTGGGTTATTTGCTTTTTTATCTCATAAAGAGACAACTCCATTTAGAGCTACATTATTGTTAAAAGTAATATATCAACATTTAGATCATATTGATAAACATTTTAGTTTCGCTTTAAAATCAGTCAAAAATAATCACACAATTTCAGAGGCAGTAGCTTTGTACTCGGTAGGTATTTTATTCCCATTTATGAATAAAGCAAAGAAATGGAAAGAAAAAGGCAGGAAGTATTTAGAGAAAGAAGCTATGTGGCAAATATACGATGACGGTTCGTATATTCAAAATTCTATGAACTACCATAGACTTATGTTACAAGATTACACTTGGGCTATTCGATTAGGCGAGTTAAATGATGAAGTTTTCTCTGAAAAACTAATAGATAGATTAAAAAATGCTGTTATATTCCTTTATCAACATCAATTAAATTCTAATGGTAGGTTACCTAACTATGGTATGAATGATGGTGCGTTAATTCATCAATTGGCTACAAATGATTATTTAGATTATCGTCCACAGTTAAATGCTGCATGGATGTGCTTTACTAAAGAAAGACTGTATAAAAATGGCACATATGATGAAAATATTTTATGGTTATTCGGATCTGCCGCTTTCGATAATAAAGTAAGTATGTTGGATAGGAAATCAGTTGAATTTTCCAATGGCGGATATTATACCTTTAGAAATAAGAGTAGTTTTGGTATGACAAGATGCACAACATATAAACATAGGCCCGCACAGGCAGATATGCTACACTTCGATTTATGGATAAATGATATAAATATATTAGCCGATTCAGGTACTTATTCTTATAATACCAATCCGGAGTACTTATCTTATTTTATGGGAACAACTTCTCACAACACAGTTATGATTAATAATAAAGATCAAATGGAAAAAGGCAGTCGCTTTATTTGGTTAGATTGGACAAAATCAAAACTACTAAAATTTGATATTCAGGAACGGTATACTATTTTTGAGGGGGAGCATTATGGGTATAGCCCCTTAACTCACCGTAGAGGTATTTTAAATATTAGTGATCATTGGGTTATTGTAGATGATATTTTTGGTGATTTTAATGATAAATCTAATGATATTCAACTCTCTTGGTTATTTGGAATAAACTCAATCGAAAAAACCAAATCAAGTGAATGGCGTTTTGATGTAAAGGAAGATAGATATAAGATGGAAATCTTTTCTCCAAGTGATACAGATAGTATTTTATATAAAGGAAATGATTTCCCATTTAAAGGTTGGCAATCGCTATACTATGGTGTTAAGAAGGAAAAACCACATTTAGTACTCTCAAGTAAACAAAAAAAGCAAACAAGATTTATATCAGTAGTATCTAAAGTGAATTCAGATATTAGATTTGAAAATGAGAGAGTTTATATAGATAATATAAAATTGGATTTATTGCCAATTGGTAAAGACAAAGTATTTGATAACATAGAGGATGATTAACAGAGATGAAGATATTAGTTTTACATCAATATTTTCTCGGTAGAAATGACCCTGGTGGTTCAAGGTATAACCAGTTTGTGAAATACTGGGAAGATGCTGGTCATGAAATAACAGTTGTCGCTGGAACTGTTCACTATTCAACCGGGAAAAAAGAAGAGCAATATAAAGGGAAGTTTATCGTAAAAGAAAAGTACTCTGAGAATGTTACAGTATACCGTACACATGTCTCTGAAGCTTATAATAAATCATTTTTAGGTCGATTATGGGGATATTTTTCTTTTACATACTCGTCATTAATTGCTATTTTATTTAAAATAAAAAAACATGATGTAATTGTAGTTACTTCACCTCCTTTATTTGTTGGAATAACTGGGGTGCTGGCAAAGTTTTTAAAGTCGATGCCCTTAATATTTGAAGTGAGAGATTTATGGCCAGAATCTGCAATTGATACAGGAGTACTTAATAATAAAGTAATGATAGAAGCTGCATATCTCGTTGAAAAACTATCTTATAAATTTGCTAATAAAATAAATGTTTTAACCCCGGCATTTAAAACAGCATTGATTGAGAACAAGAATGTTGCCGAAGATAAGGTAACTATGATACCGAATGGAGCAGATCTTGATATTTTCAGACCGACTGAAAAACAAAACTGGTTTCGAGAAAAATATAGCTTACAAGATAAATTCATTATCACTTATATGGGGGCGCATGGGGTGGCAAATAACTTAGACTCCATTCTTAATGTTGCCAAGAAGTGTTCTTCACTTAAAGATATTGTTTTTTTATTGGTTGGGGATGGAATGGAAAAAGACCGCTTGAAGAAACGTGCAATTAAAGAAAAGATTGAGAATGTTATTTTTATTGATTCACAGCCCAAGAGCATAATACCTGATATTTGTAATGCTTCAGATATTTGTACAGCAGTATTACAAAAGAATGATACCTTTAAAACTGTGTATCCAAATAAAGTGTTTGACTATATGTCCTGTGCAAAACCAATTTTATTAGGAATAGATGGTGTTGCTAGAGAACTAGTAGAGAAAAGTGAAAGTGGATATTACGTTGATCCAAATAATTCCGAAGAATTTAAACGCTTGATTTTAAAATTATACAATGATACCGAGCATCTAAAAGAACTAGGTAAAAATGGTTATAAATATGTCACACAACATTTTAATAGGGAATCTTTAGCAAAAGACTATATTAATGAAATAGAAAGGGTTGTGAATAAAAATGTCTAAAAATTTATGTGTAGTGGGATTAGGGTACATTGGGTTACCGACAGCGGTAGTTTTTGCAGAAAATGGATGGAAGGTTACAGGGGTGGATGTTAATTCTCTAGTAGTAGATGAATTAAATAAAGGAAAAGTTATTATAGAAGAGAATGGATTAGATGAATTAGTAGCAAAAGTAGTAAATGAGAATAAATTTGTTGCAAGAATGTCACCAGTAGAATCCGATGTATTTATTGTAGCTGTTCCTACTCCACACAATGAAGATCAATCCGCAAATTTAAAGTATGTTGAAAGTGCAGTTAAGTCTATTTTACCTGTATTAAAAAAAGGAAATACAATTATTGTCGAATCAACTATACCACCAAGAACTACAAGAGATGTAGTGGCTCCTATTCTAGATGAAGCTGGTTTTGAATCTGGTGATGATGTCTATTTAGCACACTGTCCTGAACGTGTATTACCTGGAAGGATTCTTATAGAACTTTATGAGAATAACAGAATTGTAGGTGGAATTAATACTGTTTCTACTGAAAAAGCTGCCGAAGTATATCGAACTTTTGTAAAAGGAAAAGTTTTAGAAACAAGTGCAGAAAGCGCGGAAATGTCTAAATTAATGGAAAATACTTATCGTGATGTTAATATTGCGTTAGCTAACGAATTAACAAAAATCTCTGAAGGATTAAATATAGATGCCTTAGAAGTAATTTCTTTAGCAAACGAACATCCAAGGGTGAATGTTCATCAACCAGGCCCTGGAGTAGGAGGACACTGTTTAGCTGTAGATCCATACTTTATCATTGAAAAAGACCCGGATAATGCAAAATTAATTACAAATGCAAGAACAATAAATGAGTCTATGCCTGAGTTTGTTGTTAATCAAGTGAGAAAAGCTGTAGATAAATCTTCGAAAATTGCTGTGTTTGGGTTGGCTTATAAAGGAAATATTGATGATATTAGAGAAAGTCCAGCAATTAAGATTGTTAAGCAATTAATGTTTGAAGGTTTTAACACGAAGATTTATGATCCATATGTTAAACAAGAACAGGTAGATTTTGCACTTTCCACCTATGAAGAAGCATTGCAAGGTGCTGATATCTTGTTAATTCTTACTGATCATAATGAATTTAAGAATTTAAATTGGAAAGAGATAAGCAACTTAATGCGAGCAGCTAATGTATTAGATACTAAGAATTGTATTCAAAATGCGAGCGCTGAAGTAAACCATTATAATTTCGGTAATTTGTATGAGTTGGATTATGCAGATTCCAGAGAAGTACACAACTAATATGTACACTTAACTGATTTTGTGTTTCGTTAAGAAGATAACGGAGAAAGCGAAGTGATAAAATGAGCAAACGCATTAAAGTAATGACTATTTTTGGAACAAGACCAGAAGCAATTAAAATGGCGCCACTTGTTTTAGAACTAAACAAACGATCAGACGAATTTGAGTCGATTGTAACGGTAACTGCACAGCATCGAGAAATGCTTGATCAAGTACTTGATATCTTCAGCATAACACCTGACTATGATTTAAATATCATGAAGAAGCAACAAACGTTAGCACAAATCACGACCCGTGCTTTAGAAGGTCTTGATGAAGTGATGAAAAAGGTTCAACCGGATATCGTGTTAGTACATGGTGATACGAGTACGACTTTTGCAGGCTCACTTGCAGCATATTATAACCAAATTGCAGTCGGTCACGTGGAAGCTGGACTTCGTACTTGGAATAAGTACTCTCCGTTTCCGGAAGAAATGAACCGCCAACTTACAGGTGTAATGGCTGATTTACACTTCTCACCGACAGAGAAATCGAAGCAAAATCTGTTGGATGAAAATAAACCAGCAGACCGTATTTATGTAACTGGAAATACGGCAATTGATGCGTTGAAAACAACAGTTCATAAGGATTATTCAAGTCCAATTATTGATGCACTCGGTGATAAGCGACTCGTATTAATGACTGCACATCGACGTGAAAATCTTGGCAGCAACATGCAGCAGATGTTTCGTGCAATTAAACGATTAGTGGAAAAACATGATGACATCCAAGTTGTCTATCCAGTCCACTTAAATCCAGTTGTCCAAGAAACAGCGAATGAAATTTTGGGAAACGATGATCGAATTCAATTAATTAATCCACTTGATGTTGTTGACTTCCATAATTTTGCTGCACATGCATACTTAATTTTAACGGATTCTGGTGGCGTGCAAGAAGAGGCTCCATCTCTAGGGGTCCCAGTGCTTGTACTTCGTGATACAACAGAACGACCAGAAGGAATTGAAGCAGGCACATTGAAGTTAGTTGGAACAGACGAGGATACAATCTTCAATGTTGCGAATGAACTACTTTCAGACAAAGCAGCACATGATAAAATGGCAAAAGCATCCAATCCATACGGCGATGGTGAAGCATCTAGAAGAATTGCAGATGCGATTGTAAAATATATGGTTTAGATGAAGATGAAGTTAGACCTACATAATTATAAGTGTAGGTCTAGTATCTCCAATTTCAGGTTGAATGGAAATAAATATATTTTTGTTAGGTAGGTGATTAAAATAAAGAGATTTTTCGATTTTATAGTTGCGTTGGTAGCAATAGTACTTCTATCAGTATTTATAATAATAACCGCAATTATAGTTCGATTAAAACTGGGTTCACCAGTACTATTTAAACAAGAACGTCCAGGAATACAAGGTAACCCCTTTTACGTTTATAAATTTAGAACTATGACGGATGAACGCGATGAAAAAGGAGAGCTTTTACCAGATAATATACGTTTAACAAAAGTTGGTAAATTTATACGTAAATTTAGTTTAGATGAACTTCCTCAGCTTTTTAATGTACTGAAGGGTGATATTAGTTTAGTTGGTCCTCGCCCATTATTGATGGAATACTTACCTTTATACACATCCGAACAATCCCGCCGACATGAAGTAAGACCTGGAATTACTGGATGGGCACAGGTGAATGGAAGAAATGCAATCAGTTGGGAAGAAAAGTTTAAATTAGATGTATGGTATGTTGATAATCAGTCGTTTTGGTTAGACATTAAAATACTGTTTTTAACCGTTGTTAAAGTATTTAAATCAGAAGGTATCAATCAAGATGGACAAGCTACGATTGAGAAGTTTAAAGGTTCTGATCAAAAGAAGGTGTCTAATAAGTGACTAAATTAGTTCTAATTGGTGCTGGCGGGCATAGCAAGGTGATTCAAGATATAGTTGCTGAAAATAGAGATATAGAGCTATATGCAATAGTTGATGATGCTTTTACTAAAACTGTTAAAAAAGAAGGTATTATCCAGGGCAATACTAGCTTACTAGATACATTACAGAAAGAAGAATTTCAATACTGTTTAGCTATTGGTAATAACAGGATTCGTAAAAAGCTATTTGAAAAGTTTTGCATTCCAATTGAACAATATGCAACATTGATTCATTCTAGCGCTGTTATTAGTAAGTCAGCTGTAGTAGGAAATGGAACTGTTATTATGCCCAATGTAGTAGTAAATGGAGACTCTGTAATTGGAAACCATTCTATTCTCAATACAGGGTCTGTTGTTGAACACGACAATGTATTGGGTAATTATGTTCATCTTTCTCCAAATGCAACTTTGGCGGGAACTGTTAGTATATACGAGGGAACTCATATAGGTGCAGGTGCAGTTGTTATTCCTGGAATGCATATTGGCAGGTGGAGTGTTATAGGTGCAGGTGGAGTTGTTGTTGCTGATGTCGAAGATAATGTAACAGTGGTCGGAGTGCCAGCAAGGAAATTAAAATGAACTAATTCCGAGAAATTGGTTCTTTTTGTTTTTACAAAATATTTTGGAGTTAAGAATGTTCTTATTAATAAAAAGGTATAAAAATAAATTTACAATATTATATTTTAGTTTCTTATATAATAGTAAAGGAATAGTGATATATAGAATTCCGATATTAAAATTAATGAAGAGAGCTGAGTATTAATGCAAAATCAAAAAAAAATCTTCCTCTCATCCCCACATATGAGTGGAAACGAACAGAAATACATTCAAGAAGCATTCGATTTAAATTGGATTGCACCACTAGGTAATAATGTCGATGGTTTAGAACGTGATTTAGCGGAATATAATGAAGTTAACGATGCTGCTGTGGTTGTATCTGGCACATCAGCAATTCATCTAGCTTTAAGACTTTTAAACGTTGGATTAGATGACACAGTATTTTGTTCGTCTCTAACGTTTGTAGCTAGTGCAAATCCGATTTTATATCAAGGCGCAACACCTGTATTAATTGATTCAGAGATGGACACATGGAATATGTCGCCAGTTGCACTGGAACGAGCGCTAAATGAAGCAAAGCAAAATGGTAATCTACCAAAAGCTGTAATTGTTGTTAATTTATATGGGCAAAGTGCGAAAATGGATGAACTTATTGCAATCTGTGATAATCATGGTGTAAATGTAATTGAAGATGCAGCTGAATCATTAGGAAGTACTTATAAAGGTAGAAAAAGTGGTACATTTGGAAAATATGGTGTATTTTCATTTAACGGTAACAAAATCATCACTACTTCTGGTGGTGGTGCACTTGTATCAAATGATGAAGAAGCATTAAAGAAAGCAAGATTCTTAGCTACACAGGCTCGTGATCAAGCAGTACACTATCAACATAGTGATGTTGGTTATAACTATCGAATGAGCAATATTGTTGCTGGTATCGGCCGTGGGCAAATGGAGGTATTGGATGAACGTGTTTTACAAAAACGTGCTGTTTTTGAACGCTATAATAAAGCATTCTGTAATATAGAAGGAATTGAATTTCAGCCAGAGTTAGAGGGTACAATGTCAAATCGTTGGTTAACTGCTCTTACAATAGACCCTAAAGTGACAGGCATTTCTCGCCATGAAATTATTGAGAAACTTGCGGAAGAAAATATTGAAGCACGTCCTGTTTGGAAACCAATGCATTTACAGCCACTTTTTGAGGGTGTGAAATACTATCCACATGAAGAGGGAAACAGTGTATCAGATTATTTATTTGAATATGGTCTCTGTTTGCCAAGTGGAACGAATATGAGTGTGGAAGAGCAGGAAAAGGTTATTGAAGTTTTAAAGGAACTTTTAAAAATATAATTTTTTCATAAAAATAAAATGGCTGTTGGAACTAATGTGCATTAAAATGCCACTAGAACTGGCAGCATTATTTTTTTGCAAATTTTTTATCTAGGGAAATTATCAAACTGTCAAAATCGTAATATTGTAGGCTGGTGTAACTGTATGAAATTAATAAAAAGAGTAATCTCCATAGTATTGTTACTATTAACGTGCTTATACCTGATTTTAATTTTGGGTAGGGAATTTTTAATCGTTAATGAAAAGCCAAAGAAAGTAGATGCTATTATTGTACTAAGTGGAGGCCCGGGTAGATTGGAAAAGGCAGTAGAACTTTTTAAAGGTGGATATGCAGAATATATGATGCTTTCCAATTCCAATGTTCAAGGAACTTCAGTGCAAGAAGCGGTTGAGATGGGAATACCTAAAAATAGAATAATTACTGAGGACTACGCAACGAGTACATACACAAATGCTCTCTATACAAAAGAAGAAATGGAGAAAAATAATCTAAAATCGGCAATCGTTGTGTCATCCGATTTTCATATGAGAAGATCCAAGCTAGTTTTTCAAAGATTATATAAGGACACAGGAATTGAACTTACTTATATTGCTTCACCATATTTAGAAAGAACATGGTTAACGGAGAAAAGTGAAAGAGAAATTGTCTTTAGAGAATGGACAAAGTTGATTGGGTATTGGTTGCATATGTACAAGTTTACCGAAGAATAGAAAGACTTAATAATGGATAATTTATAAGTAGATTAGTATGTTAGATTGATATAAATAAATATTATCTAGGCAATAAATGAACGGTAACTTACAAATAGCGGCAACAATATGTAATAGTAAGACAGTTTAAACTTTAATTACAAAATATTTTTAAAAAATACAGGTAGATAATTTCTACCTGTATTTTACTCTTTAGTATACTAATTTACCCCTGCATTGTTGGCTAAGAAAAAATATTAAAGAAAGTTCACTATTTTGTTAAAGGGTATTTACAAAACAGAATTATTAAACTATTATACTTATTAAGACGATTAGAAAAAGTTAAAATATATAATCTGATCTTTCTGAACAATAATAGTGTATTTACATAAATAATTGTCTGATTTTATTAAATGAAGTCGATTTTCTTTTGCAACTAGGAATTATTGACCAAACTTAATAAACCCACTGGAGAAAGAAAGTGAAAGAATGATAAGGGGCTCACATGATGCAAAAACAAAGAACCGGAGATTTAAAGTTTATTCAGGAATTAAATCGTTCCATTATTTTAGATACAATCCGAAAAAAAGGACCGATTTCCAGAAGTGAAATAGCAAAATTAATAAATATCAGCCCGACAACAGTAACTTCCGCTGTTTCAGAAATAATCAGCGAAGGTCTAGTTTACGAGTATGGTGTAGGAACATCAAGCGGTGGAAGAAAACCTGTCTTGCTCCGGTTCAATCCAGATAACCATTCAATTATTGGTGTATCTATAACAAACTCTTACATCAGAATTGCTGACATGAATCTGGAAGGGAAGATTTTGAAAAAGGTAGTCCATCCTACCAATCAGCTGAAAGGTCAGGAATTCATTCAATTCATTCTTGAAGTCGTGGAACAATTCCTGATGCAAAAAGCCGATTTAGAGTATTGCCAGGGAATTTCCATTATCTCACCAGGTATTGTGGATGCTGAAAATGGCGTGATCTCGTATAATACGAAGCTGAATCTCTATGGGGTTCCTTTAAAGAAATTAGTAGAGGAGAGAACAAATCTGCCGACATTCTTAGATAATGATGCGAATGCATTCGTTTTGGCAGAAAATTACTTCGGTCTATTCAGCAAATATAAAGATCTCCTTTATGTAACGATTGGTGAAGGTGTGGGTTCTGGAATGATGGTGAATGGCTCCATTTATCGCGGTTTCCTTGGCAGCTCTGGGGAGATAGGGCATACAACAGTAATAGATGGAGGAGTAAAATGCAGCTGTGGAAATCGGGGCTGTCTGGAGAATTACGTCAATTGGCCTGCAATCTATTCCAGAATTGTAACCGCTATCATGACGCAGAACAGGGATACCGTTATCAGAGAAATGGTGTCAGGGGACTTGAACAGAATAAAGCCGGATATCTTCGTTGAGGCTGTCAATCGGCAGGATGGTTTAGCACTGGAAATCATGGAAGATATTTTGAATTATTTATCGATTGCTATTACAAATACGATTCACTTCTTTAATCCCGAAGTAATTATTTTGAGTGGAGAGATTATCCAAGACAATCCTTTATTTCTGGAAGCTATTCATGCACAAGTAGTGCGTAAAGTGATAGTCCCTCTTAAGGATCAAGTTAATATTCAGAGTACATCACTTGGTTCTGAGTTCGAATTGCTTGGTGCTGCGGCAGTGATACTTCATGGTAAGTTCAAGTTTCAGATGATGTAGCATAATGAAAAATGATTAGGAGGTGATGTGGATAATTAAAAGAATAGCAACAATCCAGGAAGATGAAGTTAGAAGCACATCACAGAACTTACTGAAGAATAAAATCCAACATTTATCAGGAGGTAATTATGAAGAAATTAGTATTAGGTGTGTTTATTGTAATGCTGGCAGTTTTCCTGGCAGCGTGCAGCAGCAGTAGTTCAGGTTCTAATAAACAAGTGTTGGAAGTTGCACTTTGGGATGAAAACGTAAAGGACACAGTGAACGCTTCTATTGAAGCATTTAATGAGAAGCATCCAGATGTTGAAGTCAAAGTAACGTATACTCCGTATGCTAACTATTGGACAAAATTGAAGACTAGTATCGGCGGGAGCAGTGGTCCTGACGTATTTTGGATGAACGGCCCGAATTTTTACAAATACTCCACTGACGGGTTAATTAAAAACTTAGAACCACTCATCAAAGAAGATGATGAATTTAATAAAGATGCTTATGTTCCAGCTGTAGTAGATCTTTATTCAATGGAAGACGAACTGTATGCAGCACCTTATTTCACAGATTCTGTCGGTCTGTATTACAACAAGCAATTATTTGACGATGCAGGTGTAGATTATCCTGATGAGTCATGGACTTGGGAAGATATTGAAACCGAGGGTGAAAAACTGGTGAATAAGGATGAAGGTGTCTTCGGCTATGCTGCACATACAACGGTAAACCAACAAGGATATTATAACTTAATCCATCAAGCTGGTGGTTATGTTATCAGTGAAGACAGAACGAAATCAGGCTTCGATTCTCCTGAGTCAAAAGAAGCCTTTGCATTTCTTAAGAATTTAATTGATAAGGGAATCTCTCCTTCTACACAGAATCAGATTGAAACAGAATCCAAGCAGTTGTTTATGTCTAACAAGCTAGCGATGATTCCGTTAGTTTCCGTTAATACTCCAGAACTCCACGAAGCTTTAGGAGACAAATTAGGAGTTGCTCCATTGCCGAAAGGAAAACAGGCAGCTTCCATTGTACATGGAATTGGCTGGGCAATGAACGACAAAGTAGAAGATGAAGAGTTGGCTTGGGACTTAATAAAGAGTCTTACAAGTGAACAAGCAAATAAAGATATTGCGGAGTCAGGATTTTCTATACCTGCAATGCAAAGCACTGGTGACATCTGGCTAAACTCTGTTCCATCAGTAGATCTGCAAGTATTTCTTGATGCACAGGAAAATGGCGGTGCAGCATATCCAATCTCAGAACGTACGACAGAATGGCAGGACATTGAAACAAAAGAAATCCAGCAGGCATTCCTGGAAGGCACTTCGATTGATGAAGCGTTGGACCGAATTGCAGAAGGTATGAACAAGATTTTAGAAGAAGAGAACAATGACTGATAATTTGTTGTGAAATGCTCCTTCCCTTTAATTTAATAAAGGGAAGAGCACTTCATATTGTTTATGAAAGGAGAGGTAAACATGAGTACTGCATCCGTTTTGAAGAAAAGCAAGAGTAATGCTGCAGTGAAAAATAAAAGGAAAAAGCGGTTCAACCGTGAAGCATTCTGGGCCTACTTGTTCATTTTGCCAACATTATTAGGACTCGCTGTATTCTATATGTTTCCTGCAGTAGCATCCTTTCTTTTATCATTTACAAGATGGGACGGACTAACTGCACCTACATATGTCGGATTAGAAAATGTCATCACATTGTTTCAAGACTCATCATTTATCCGTGCAATAGTCAACACCCTAATCTTCACTGCAGTATCTGTTCCTTTGTCAGCTGCTTTTGCGACAGTCATCGCGATAATGCTGAATCAAAAAATTAAAGGGATGGTCTTTTATAGAACATTATATTTCCTGCCAGTTGTTACGATGCCAGTCGCTGTGGGGATGGTTTGGAAATGGCTTTACAATACAGATTACGGCTTGATCAATTATGTTTTGGGGATTTTTAATCTACCTCAGCCTTCCTGGTTGTTTGATCCAAATATTGCGTTGTTCTCCGTAATCCTAGTATATGTCTGGATGACTGTCGGAAATAATGTCATCCTGATTCTTGCTGGTCTTCAAGGTGTTTCAAAAACATACTATGAAGCCGCAGAAATTGATGGTGCATCAAAGATAAGACAATTTTTCAGCATTACATTGCCATTGATTACACCAACATTATTCTTCGTCTTCATCACTGGAATGATTAGTTCGCTTCAGGTGTTTGACCTTATTTTTATCATGATTGGGGATAGTACTGCCCTGTTGGAACCATTGCGAACAGTTGTATATGCCGTTTACGAGTATGGATTTGAATACTCACAAATGGGGATAGCATCTGCTCAGGCATTCTTATTGTTCATTGCAATATTAGCAATTACCATCATTCAGTTTGTTTTCCAGAAGAAGTGGGTTCATTATGATGGTTAAAATGGAGAGTGATCAAAGATGAAATTAAAACTAGCCAATCATACACTGCTGATTATCGGCGCTTTTATCATGATTGTTCCATTTATATGGATGATTCTAACGTCGCTGAAAACATTTTCAGAAACGATGCAAGTGCCTCCAACGATTTTGCCGGAGGAATTCAAGTTTGATAACTATCTTAATGTCTTCGCAAGTGTAGACTTTCTGAAATATTATATGAATACGATATTTTTGACCTTAGGACGGACGCTGGTTCAATTATTCTTATGTTCGCTGGCAGCATTTGCTTTTGCGCGGATGGAGTTTCCAGGAAAGAATACGATTTTCATCTTAATTCTGTCTGTTTTGATGGTTCCTATGCAGGTTATTTTAATTCCAAACTATGGAATTTTGACACAGCTGGGATGGATTGATACTTTCTATGCTTTGATTGTTCCGGGAATGTTTAGTGCATTTGGTGTTTTTCTGCTGCGACAGTTCTTTATGGGAATTCCGAAAGAGCTGGACGAGGCTGCGACAATGGATGGCTGTTCATTCTTCGGCATCTACTGGAGAATCATCCTTCCAAATGCCACTCCTGCGTTAATTGCACTGGGAATCTTTACAATCCTTGCAGCATGGAACGACTTTTTATGGCCACTTATTATGACAAGCTCAGAGGATATGCGGGTATTATCTGTTGGAATAGCAGCATTTCAGGGGCAATATTCAACTGACTATCCATTGCTTATGGCAGGTGCAGTAATGTCTACGATTCCGATGCTGATCATGTTTATTTTCCTGCAGAAACATCTTGTTACTGGAATTGCATTGCAAGGGGTTAGAAGGTAAAAAAAAATGACTGCATATGTTTTTAGGGGGAAATCAGATGGAAGAATCAAAGGATTTGGCGATTGGTCTGGACTTGGGAGGAACAAAAATTCTTGCAGCCCTTATATCCAGACAGGGAGAAATACTTGGTGAGTTTGAATGTAAGACATCCGCTGGGGAAAAACGTGATGCAGCTGCCAATATTCTATTTGCGATAAATAGCCTGCTAGCGGACACAGCAGCTGACAGAAACAGAATTATTGGCATTGGCGTGGCGAGTGCTGGGATTATTGATTCGGAGCAAAAGATTATCCATTATGCGAAGAATATCGGGTTAAAAAATTTCCCTATCGGAACCTTGCTGGAAGACAATTTACAATTGCCGGTCAGGCTCTCTAATGATGCAAATGCAGCAGCTGTTGGAGAATGGATATGGGGAGCTGGTAGGGGAAAACAAAATGTTATCTATATCACGGTTAGTACTGGTGTCGGTTCAGGAATTATCAGCAATGGGCAATTAATTACAGGAATTCATGACAGTGCTGGAGAATTCGGGCATATTACCATCAGCCATGACGGTATATTATGTGAATGCGGCAACAGGGGCTGTCTAGAAAAATACGCATCAGGCACCGCAATTAATGAGCGAGCGAACCAGCTGCTTAAAAACGGTGAAACAAGCAGCTTGCTTTCTATTATCGAAAAAGGATTGGTTGTCACGAACAAAGAAATTGACGCAGCTGCAAAACAGGGGGATTTATTTTCTATTCGATTGCTGAAGGAGGCTGGAGAATACTTAGGAATGGGAGTAATCAGTCTAATTCATTTATTCAACACAGAAGCTGTTGTTTTGGGCGGCGGGGTTATGAATATGGCAGCGTTCATTTTACCTTCCATAAAAGAAACAGTTGCTAAATATGGAATACCGAAAATGGTTAATGGTGTTGAAATCAAAGAGTCAGCACTCGGCAACAAAGCAGGTGTGATCGGTGCGGCAGGTCTGTTCTATCTGAATAATGATGCGCAAGTGACAATGAATTAAAAAATACAAAGGAGAGTTGACCATGCTAAATACGCTAGTTATCGGGGCAGGGACAATGGGCAGGACCCATGCGGCTGCCTATGCAAAAATGGAAGAAGTAACATTGGCAGGAATTGTAGATACTGATTTGGCTAAAGCTCAGGATTTGGCAGAAAAATTAGGGACAAAAGCATTCCAAACATATGAAGAGGCAACAGAAACGCTTGATGCGATTGATGTGGTATCTGTTTGTGTGCCGACACCGGTCCATAAAGAATATGTCATGAAGGCAGCAGATGACAATCGACATGTTATTTGTGAGAAACCGTTAGCAAGGTCGCTTGCAGATGCGAGAGAGATGATTAATTATTGCCAAGATAAGGGAGTAAAATTATTCGTTGGCCATGTGGTCCGATTTTTCCCTGAATATGTAAGGGCAAAGCAAGTTGTTGATGGAGGGAAAATAGGAAAGCCGGCAGTTGTCCGCACGACTAGAGGCGGGGCTTTTCCAATGGCATCCAATGACTGGTACTCCGATTTCAACAGCAGTGGTGGACTCGTTTTAGATATGATCATTCATGATTTTGATTACTTAAGATGGTGTTTCGGAGAAGTGGAGCGTGTTTATGCAAAGAGCAGCAGAAACAGAGTATTGGAAAGGCTTGAATATGCACTGGTCACATTAAGATTTGAAAGCGGTGTAATTGCTCATGTAGAGGGGACTTGGGCACATCAGGGATTCTCAACGAAATTTGAAATAGCTGGAAAGGAAGGCATTATCGAATATGATAGTGCGAAAGTAGCCCCAGTTGTAGCAAGCAAGAAAGAAACGACATCAAGCGGAGGGGTTGCAGTTCCTGAAAGCCCGATGAAAGAAAATCCATATTTCACAGAGCTTCAGCATTTCATTAACTGTATTAAAAAAGATACTAAGCCGATTGTATCTGCTGAAGATGCATATAAAGCAATGGAAATCTCACTCGCTGCACTTGAATCGATTGAAATAGGAAAATCCGTCGTATTAAAAGGTAAGAAGGAAAGGGAGGCTGTCCAATGAAAATCGGAATGATAAGTTTTGCTCATAGTCATGCGTTCAGTTATGCGCATGCATTAACGCAATTGGATGGAGTAGAAATAGCTGGAATAGCGGATGAGAATGAAGAACGCGGGAAGAGGGTTTCTTCCCAGTTTAATACAGAATACTATCAGAACTACGAGGATCTGTTGGATCAATCGATTGATGCGGTAATCATCAGCTCTGAGAACAGCAAACACTATGAGCATGTGGTTGCTGCAGCAAAAAAAGGCAAACATATTTTATGTGAAAAACCATTGGCACATACAATTGAAGATGCCCAAAAAATCATTGATGTGTGCAAGGAACATAATGTGATATTGCAGACAGCATTTCCTGTCAGATTTAACACACCGGTTGTGAAGGCGAAGCAGATAATTGAAAGCGGACAGCTAGGAAAAATTGTTGCAATCAAGGGCACAAACCGCGGTACAAATCCTGGGGGATGGTTTGTTGACCCAGCAAAATCCGGCGGGGGAGCAGTAATTGATCATACAGTCCATGTAGTCGATATTATTCGCTGGTACACTGGCGTTGAAGTAAAAGAAGTGTATGCAGAAGTCGGAAATCTGATTTCGGATTATGATGTCGATGACTGTGGGCTGCTGACAATGGAATTTGATAATAATATGTTTGCAACATTGGACTGCAGCTGGTCAAGAAATGACAAATATCCTACATGGGGAGATGTCACACTGGAGATTGTTGGAACCAGTGGAACGCTTACTGTAGACGCATTTGAGCAAAAAATAAATGTTTACAATGAAGATGGTGCACGGTTTAATTTCTGGGGAGACAACATGGATATGGGGTTGGTTGAAGATTTTATCACCAGTGTACGCACAGGGAAAGCCCCTTCCATTACTGGTGAAGACGGGCTAAAAGCTTTAGCAGTAGCTATTGCTGCATATGAGTCATCAAAGAAGCAGGAACCAGTAAAAGTAAATTAATCGTCAAGGAGGCCTCGGTCTCCTTCTTGGTTTGAGCAGCGTCATATTTCATATATCGCTTAATAATTGACCTATTAAGGAGTGAACGTTATGTTAAAAGGAATTAATCAGTGGTGCTATCCAGAGGGAACCCCGCTTGAACAAGTATTTGCATACAGCCGTGATGCAGGGTTCGATGCTGTTGAACTAAATCTGAATCCTGCTGGTGATGTTGGCTTGAAGATGGATACTACAGCAGCAGAGGCAAAGGAGATTGTCCAGCTTGCATCATCATATAATTTAAAATTGCGAAGTCTTTCCACCTCATTATTATGGAAATCCCCACTTTCTGATCCAAGTGAGAATGTACGGGAGCAGGGGAGAAAAGTTGTAGAGAAACAAATTGAATTGGCAGCAGCAATGAATGTGGATACAATTCTTGTCGTTCCTGGTGTAGTGGATGAAAATACATCATATGTCGACTGTTATAACCGAAGCCAGGAAGTATTAAAGAAAATCATACCTTTCGCAGAAGAGCATCATGTACATATCGGCATAGAAAATGTCTGGAACAAATTTTTATTATCCCCTCTTGAGATGGCACGTTATATTGATGAGCTAAATTCCGATTATGTTGGTGCATATTTCGATGTTGGAAATGTACTGCAGTTCGGCTACCCAGAACAATGGATTCGCATTTTGGGTAAACGTATCCGAAAGGTGCATGTAAAAGACTTCAGCACTGCTGTCGGTAACATTACTGGTTTTGTACCTTTGCTGGCAGGTGATGTTAATTGGAAGGAAGTATACAAAGCACTGGTGGAAATAGGATATGATGATACGATTACAGCCGAACTGAGCCCTCATCTTATTGATCCTTGCTCACTAGCTTTTGATACGGCGAATCATATGGAAAGAGTAATAAAGTATGGTGAAGAATATTTGAGCAAAGATGGGGTCCAAAGGTGATGCAAAAGATTAAAGTAGGTTTTGTTGGTGTCGGTGGAGTTGCTTCCATTCACTTGAAAAATATAGCAGCAAATGAACATGCGACGATTGCCGCGGTTTGCGACATCGTTGAAGAGAGTGCTTTCCGTGCAGGAGAAAAATACGGTGCTGCTTATTATACAGATGCAGATCTTATGTTTAAAGAAGAGAAGCTTGATGCAGTTTTTATTTGTGTCCCTCCGTTCGCACATGGTGACATAGAGGAAAAAGCAGCCCAGCTAGGCATCCATTTAATGGTAGAGAAGCCGATTGGGCTTGAGATGGCCACTGTCGAAAGGAAGCTAAATGTCATACGGGACGCTGGTGTGCTTTGTGCAACAGGCTATTGTCTGAGGTATATAGATACCGTTAAAATAGCAAAAGAATATCTAAAGGATAAAAAGATTGCGATGATCCGAGGCCATTATCTCACCTCCTTTGTGAGCACTCCATGGTACCGAGAGAAGAAGAAATCAGGAGGGCAGCTGGTTGAGCAAGCGACACATATCGTTGATTTTATCCGGTACTTGGCAGGGGATATTGCAAAAGTGCATGCAAACATGAATCTTCTTGTGTCTGACGGAATTCCAAATATTGATATTCCGGATGTGACATCGGTGAACTTTTTAATGGAATCTGGGGCTGTAGGTCATCTTGATGCCTCCTTTATCCAGATAGATCATCGTATGGGGGTAGAACTGCTTGGTGATAAATTCCGCCTGTCCTTTGATGGAGCGGATTTGACCATTGTAGAGGAAGGCGGTATTATCACCTATCGTTCAAAGGAAGATTTTTATAAAGAACAAGATAATGCTTTTATAGAGGCGGTCCGTACAAATAACAAAGATCTTATTCTGTCAGACTATGAGAATGGCCTTGAAACTTTGAGAGTAACGCTTTTGGCCAATGAATCTCAGGAGAAAGATGAAGTAATTAGATTAAGAGAAGTAAAATTTGTATAACGAGAGTAGGAGTTGGGCTTTGATTGGGGAATCAAAGGCCCCGTTTTTATTAGTGTTATGTATTTCTTGGGAAATACCTCAGGATACTGGAGAGCTACCACTTTTGTCTAATAGGAAGATATGGACTGAGAACCCATCCTCTGTCCATATCTTAATTAAAAGCAACAAATTTCTACGGATATTCTTCCTTCAGCAATAGCTTCCCAAAATCTTCTAAACTCCGCAGTCGCTTTCTTGACTCCTTGGCCCAGCTTTTTACTGCTTCAATAGAAACACCTTCTTGTTCAGCAATCTCTTTTAATGTCATGCGCTCAATAATATAAAACCGCACCCATTTCCATTGTTTTTCGGTCAGTAATTCTTTTACTTTCTGCCAAAGATAAAGATCCTCATTGATATGCTCGGCGGGATTTCCCTCAGGTGACGTGAGGTCACTTGCCTTATGATAAACTTCGGCTTCAAATGCGGCGTCTTCCTCTTTCGGCGCCAGCTCTTCCATTTCTAGCCTTCTATTTTCTTTACGAATAAGATCAATCAAGCGGTGGCGAATCGTGAAGTTGAAGTATGTGGAAAGTGGGCCTTTATCTGGCTGGTAGCTCTCGTACGCATTCCACATTGCGATGATTCCTTCCTGATAAAATTCCTGATGGGGATCTCGGATGTTTAATTTATGAAGGTGGTAATGAATTCTACGCTCATTCTGTTCAAATATCTCTTCAAATGAAAATGTGTTTTTTACCATTAGCATGTCACTCCTCATTAGAAAATCTCTTCATTGTTATAATCGAAGCGGATTATAGAAAGGGGGTGTAGGAAAGGAAACTTTGATTAAAAATCGTCAAAAAATGAAGATGTTATAAATTTAAAATAGGACATTTTTACTATATTGTAAAGAGTAGTGCCTCAAGGTGTGAATTACAGTATATAAAAAGCCATTTAGAATAGATGGCTTCATTTCTAATATTCTGCTGTTTCTATTAAATCATGAGTATATGTGAATGTATCAAATACCTCACCATAGTGTGCCTATTAAAATAGTAACTTCAATAGGCACACTATCAGTGAATAAGAGTCCTACTATATACAAAGAGAAAGTTAAAATAATGGTAAATAAAAACGCATCAGGTAAGTAACGCTGAACAAGCTAACCAAAGAATGTAACGATTGCTCTCATCTGGTTCTTCCTCCTTTAATTTCTCGTGTAGACAATATAGCTTTGCAGGATGTGATAAATGTTTAATAATTTTTCCTAAATAATGTTAATCATTATCGAATTGTGCCGATATAAATATTAGGTCATCTAGATGATGGTCAGTTAAGGCCTTAACGAAACACTATATTTGTTATTAACTCTAAATCAGAGTTAATATATATGCGAGACACAAGGATGTGACTCGCAAACAATACACTTACATGGAGGTAAGGAAAAAATGATTATTAATCACAATATTTCTGCTCTTAACGCACATCGTCAATTAGGAGCAAACCAAGGTGCAACACAAAATTCATTGGAGAAACTTTCTTCAGGTCTTCGTATCAACAAAGCTGGAGATGACGCTGCAGGTTTAGCAATCTCTGAAAAAATGCGTGGTCAGATTCGTGGATTAGAAATGGCTTCTAAAAATGCTCAAGACGGTATTTCTTTAATTCAAACTGCTGAAGGAGCATTGAATGAAACTCATTCAATATTACAGCGAATGCGTGAATTAGCTGTACAAAGTTCTAATGATACGAATACAACTTCTGACCGTGAACAATTACAATCTGAAGTAAATCAATTGGCAGGAGCATTGAACGATATTTCTACTGATACGGAATTTAACACGAAGAAACTATTGGATGGAACCCAAAGTGGTTCTGGTTTAACTTTCCATGTTGGAGCTAATTCAGGTCAAAGTATTAATGTGAAAATCGGAAAAATGGATGCTGCTACTTTGCTAGTAGGTAATGCATCTAGTGGAATCGGCATCACTACACAAGCTACTGCAAATACTGCTATTAAGACGATAAACACTGCAATTGAAACTGTTTCTAAAGAACGATCTAAACTTGGTGCAGTTCAAAACCGTTTAGACCATACGATTAATAACTTGGGAACACAAACAGAAAATATTACTGCTGCAGAATCACGTATTCGTGATGTTGATATGGCGAAAGAAATGATGGAATTCACGAAGAATAACATCCTCTCTCAAGCAGCACAATCAATGTTAGCTCAGGCCAACCAACAACCACAAGGAGTTTTACAACTTCTTCAATAATTAAATGAAAAGCATCCTGAGTAATCGGACACGTTTATAATTATGCTTTTATCTAGTTTATTACTTATAGAAGAAGAAGCCCAAAAAATCGAAATTGAAGTTGTCAAGACGACAGCAGCAAGCCAGAGGACTAAATATAGTTACAAGTGAATACTTCAAACAGATTATAAAGTTCTCATAGCAGGGCTTTATACAGATTAGGATATTAACTCTAAGTAAGAGTTGATATATATGTGAGACACAAGGATGTGACTCGCAAAAAATATACTTACATGGAGGTAAGCAAAAAATGATTATTAATCACAATATTTCTGCTCTTAACGCACATCGCCAATTAGGAGCAAACCAAGGTGCAACACAAAATTCATTGGAGAAACTTTCTTCAGGTCTACGTATCAACAAAGCTGGAGATGACGCAGCAGGTCTAGCAATCTCTGAAAAAATGCGTGGTCAAATTCGTGGGTTGGATATGGCTTCTAAGAATGCACAAGATGGTATTTCTCTAGTTCAAACTGCTGAAGGTGCATTGAATGAAACACATGCAATTCTTCAACGTATGCGTGAATTAGCTGTACAAAGTTCGAATGATACGAATACTACATCTGACCGTCAACAATTACAAGCTGAAGTAGATCAGTTAGTTTCAGCAATAGATGATATTTCTACTGATACGGAGTTTAACACGAAGAAGCTTCTTGATGGAAACTTTAGTGGTAAGTTCCATGTTGGAGCAAATTCAGGCCAAAATATTGCAGTATCTATTGCTTCTATGGCCGCGAGTGGATTAGGAGTGTCAGGAATTAGTATTTCTGGTCAAGCATCCGCTGAACAGGCAATTACAGATATTCAAACTGCAATTGATACAGTTTCTGAAGAACGCTCTAAACTTGGTGCAGTTCAGAACCGTTTAGATCACACAATAAACAACTTGGGAACACAAGCAGAAAATATTACTGCTGCAGAATCACGTATTCGTGATGTTGATATGGCGAAAGAAATGATGGAATTCACGAAGAATAACATCCTCTCTCAAGCAGCACAATCAATGTTAGCTCAGGCCAACCAACAACCACAAGGAGTTCTACAACTTCTTCAATAATTAAATTAAAAACGCGTCCTGAGTAATTGGGCGCGTTTTTGATCTATGCTCTATCCTATATATATTACTTTTTCATAAAACTCCTTCAACCTAATGTGCTCCCAATGATTAATATAAGCACCACCTTCTGTACAATTGTAAAGCTCTAGATTTCCATGATTCAAAGCGTAGTCTTCAAACCATTTTCGATAGATAGTTAAATTTTTCGCTGTAGGAACTTGTTCAGTACGATGATAATCTAATGTCGTAAGTGTTGCTAATGTCTCATTTACATCTCGCTGTGCATGTGCGTAATTTGCGTGACTCAATCCATTTGTAAATGCTAAGTCTTGTCCAACCAGTGCAAGTGGACCTGCCCCAAGATAAACCATTAAATCAAGTAATGCTGTAGCAACGGAACCACCTGTTTGAATTAATGAGTCACCAAGCTGAGCAGCCTTCTTTTCAGCATCTTCATAGCCTTCTTGCCACATAATATACCTAGGACCAGTATGTAATGTAATGGTTTCGTGATATGCAGTGCTTAAATAATATAATGTTGTTATCGGTAAATCTAGATTTTTTAATTGCTCATATGTACCAGGATTTGGATCAATTATTGAAAAGAAATCTGGGGTAATATTGTTTTTAATTAATGGCTTTAATGCAGTCCCTACTGCACCAAGTACAACTTTCCCCTCTTTATGTATTCTTTTTAATAATGTCATTTGTTTGTCAAGTGAAGGACCAGCAGAGATTAAAATCATTGGCTTATTACCATACATATTTTTCAGTTTTCCAATTCCCTCATCTTGTAACTGGCTATTATATGTGAAATTAGCTTTCATATTTCCTATTTGATTTTTTATCGAATGCTTTTTAAATTGCATATCGTCCAAAATTTCTTTGACTTTTTTGCACTTTGATGGTATTAAGTCCAAACCACTTTTATGTAT
This sequence comes from Oceanobacillus zhaokaii, assembly GCF_003352005.1. GTDB lineage: Bacteria > Bacillota > Bacilli > Bacillales > Amphibacillaceae > Oceanobacillus > Oceanobacillus zhaokaii. Next base: position 3,339,648 of record NZ_CP024848.1, on the reverse strand, counting down.
TAAAAGATTAGATGAGGAAATACCAGTAAACAGTTCCTGCTGTTCTGTTGATGAGAGGCTATTATATTGCTTAACTATAACATTAATACACCTATAGACTTTCTCATAGAAAGGGCTTGTTTTGAACCAACGATAATAGTCATCATTAAATTCAACGACAGTAATTTTTTTCTCTGGTAATAATTCTGATAGTTGTTTAATGTGATAACCTGCTCCAAGACCTATTATTATAACTTCTTGTTGCTTGCTAAGACCCGCGATTGCATTTTTACACCATGCATTCACCTCACGGATAGGGTCATACTTGCTATGTAAAATTATGTTTTTATTGTTATATTCAATTTTAATTGTAGGGATCGTTTTAGTTTCGACTATAGATATATTCATTAAATCACATCCTAAATTGATAAATACAAACAAATTATAACATATTTCCATAAATCTCTATTTGAAATTTACCCAGATGCAACCGATAATAATAGAAAGGATTAATAATAAGTCACATGCTAGTGGAGGGTACTATGCAATTAATACATAATAGTGAACAATTACATATAGAAAATAATGAATCAACCATAAATATTATTTTTAAAAAAATAAATGAATTATTGCAACAAAAAGATATTGTATTCAGTCATTTAATCATAGATGGAACAGAAGTCTATGAAAATCACGAAGAATACATAAAAGAACATCCAAATGAAATATCAGAAATTGAAATAGCAACACGGAACATAAAAGAAATAATCTGGGAGACAATGGAATCAATCCATGAATACTTGCAGCGCGCAATTCCTGCATTAACTAAGTTAGTCGATGATAGCTATGATAACTTCTCAAGTAAATCCTGGGAGGGTATCAATCAATTGGCGGAGGGAATGCAGTGGATGATGCAATTTGCTTCACTTACAAAATCTGCATCCCAGCAGCCTGCTAACTGGGTAAAACTTGAATCAAGCTTGAAAAATTGTGAAAATAATTTCCAACCTTTGTTAGAAGCCGTAGAAATGCAGGATACGATTCTAATTTTAGATATTTTAACCTATGAGGTAACTCCCGCTTATGAAGCTTTAGAAAAGCAGATAACTGAAGCACTGATAGATGAGGAGTTCTTGAAGAATGTTAATTGATAATACATTATTTTTAAGAGAATATTATCCTGAAGTACGTAATAATATTCAGGAATATGAGAAGGATATTAATACAAATCGAATTACTGTATTAGAATCAAAAGCTGGCATCAAAACAATTCAATACGAGACAGATGAACAGAGGCAATTAATGGTACATAGTAAGTATGATCCAATAAAAGAAGCGGATCGAATTATTTCTTCTCATAAAGAGAAAATCACGGATGACACACATGTATTTTTCTACGGAATTGGTATGGGGTATCATGTTGAGAAGTTTCAGGAGCTGTTTCCAAAACATAGTTACTCATTATATGAGCCTGTCCCAGAAATATTTTTAACTTTGGCTGAGCAAAGAACATTGAATTCTATTATTACGAAAAATATAAGCAATCTATATATTGATACGCATGAGACAGAATCGAATGGGTATTTACAGGAGTTTAATTCGAGCAACCAATCCATTCATTTCATCATCTTACCTAGCTATGAAAACATCATAAAAGAAAAAATCGATCGATTTAATGAAAAAATTAAGAATGTTATTCAATCTAGACGCACTGCTTTAGGTACAAATATGAGCTTCCAAAGATTATGGGTTGCAAATAGCCTAATCAATTTTAAGGAAGTTCTAAATACGCCAAACATGTTTCGTGATATTGACAGTAACCATTTCGCTGGTAAGCCTGCGATTATTGTAGCAGCAGGACCATCACTTGCAGAAGATATAGAGCATCTGAGGTATATAAAGGAAAATAATCTTGCTTACCTATTTTCGGTTGGGTCAGCGATTAATAGTTTGATTGAGTATGATGTGTTGCCGGATGCGGTGTGTACATATGACCCAGGTGTGAAAAACCATTTAGTATTTAAAAAGATGGTAGAAAAAGATATTAATCACATTCCAATGCTATTTGGAACTAGCGTTGGGTTCGAGACGCTAAGAAACTATGAAGGTCCAAAAGTTCATTTTATTACATCACAGGATAAAACCTCGACATATTTTTTAGATGAACAATTGGATGTTACTCAAGATCTTATTATGGATTCACCCTCAATTGCTGTTATGACATTTCAGGTTTTAAATAAAATAGGTGCTGGTCCAATAATTTTTGCTGGACAGAACTTGGGTTATCTACATGATAGAAGATATTCAGAGGGAATTGAATATGATTTTATCAAATCTGAGGTTTCAGAGAACGAAATGGAAAAAGCAATTACGACCACGGATGTTTACGGAAATGAAATTAAAACGAATGTTAGTTTTAATAACATGCGTTTAGGTATTGAACACTATGCTAAGTTGTATGCTGGTAACTATATTAATACAACAAAAGGTGGAGCGGTGATTGATGGTATCCCTTTCCAGTCGATTGAAGAAGTTATTGAAAATGTGCTAATCCAACCGATAGAAAAAACTGCTTGGTGGAACGAGATAAATTCTTATAATAAGAGCAAATTTATTCATCAAGAAGAGCATTTGAAACAAAGTATTCATAAATTTAAGGATTTAGTTGCTCAATTTAAAACCTTAATAAAATCGATGGCAAGTACTGTGGAATTGAGGAATAAAACCTCAATGGAAAGTCTATTTGTTCAATTTGACAAACTGTATGGAGAGATTAACCAGAATACTTATTATGCTAATTTCTTATCTTTTTATATTCGTGTATATGTGGAATTTATGGTGAATGAATTAAGGCGAGCAGTGAAGGAAAAGGATCCGCTTGAGCGTGGAGAGAAGATTGCGCGGTTATTTGATAATTTTATGGTGCAGTGTGTGCAGGGGAGTGGAGAATTGGAGCAATTGATAAATTCAAATTTAATAAATGAGGAGGATATTTAGTATTGGCAAAAGAAAACCATATCTCCATTCCAGCGCATATACTATCTACACTGGAGAGAACAACAAACGGAATTTGGAGATTTACTTCTCTGAACCTGATAATGGTGTTAATAAAGAAATGGAGTTGTTTTCAGGATTTGATGGAAATTCAAAGTCTAACGTTTATAAAAAAATGCGATTAGAATTTGCTGATGAACACAATAATGCAATGTGATTATTTTGGTAGTGATTTTATGTAGACTTCTAATAAAATCAATCTATCTTTGGATATAATGACTTAGACAATTCTTTCAAAAGATAAATTTAAATTATTGCAAAATGAACATAAAATATGAATAAGATTCTTAAGGTTTTATCAAAACATTCCTATGTATTACATGCTACAGAGTGATTATATGAAGATGAAAAAATATTTAATGACATGGGATTTATGCAAGCACTAGAGTATAGTCATTCACATGGGGCTTACTTAGCATATTTATGTAATAGGTTAGCTCCAAATGATTTTACTCTAATTATTAGTTAAAACCTTTATATTTAGCATCTTCACGTTATCTGAATCAAAATTTCGGAAATATTGCCAAACACGATTCGATTATTTTGCAAGGAATTTAGATTTGGATAAATTTACCAAATTATATAATGGGTTTGATGTTTGATAATAAAGTAGTGTTTTTTCTTTTTAGGGTGTATCAGATAATTTAGTTAACTATAAGGAAAAGAGAACATTTTGTACTAGTGTAGATAAGATAATACTACTTTTTATCAGGTGGATAATTTAAAATTCCTTTTTACTGAACATGGGTTGAATGCCGATTTTTTGGAGCACTTTAATGAATGAAGAAGTTCAATTTTGAATCGACTCATAAAAAAAATGTACTCAAAGCTCTGAAAATGCGTTAGGAATTAGTACATAGGTCTCCTAGGAGCTGTGCCTATTCGGTTAAAAATACAGGAAAAGAAAGATTTAGGTTTTTGTTTAACAAATTAAATGGATCTCCAGAACACCGAAAAAAACAGGAGCTGGTTTAGCTCTTATGAAATAGGTTCAGGTTTACAACCCGAGCTAAAGGCACCATATGCCTTATGAGTTATAATAAATATGATCCAAAGGAGAAAAAAATGATAAAATTACCGAATTTCACCAAAAGTTTTGAGTATGAAAATAATTTTTATTTATCTTGTGATTCCTCAAGAATGAGTAAAATAATAGCGCATTATGAGTTATATAAAAAGGCCTTAAATACACCAGGTACAATTGTAGAATGTGGTGTATTTAAAGGTGCTTCACTATCAAGGTTTGTTATGTTTAGAGATCTATTTGAAAATTCCCATTCAAAAAAAATCGTTGGGTTTGATGCATTTGGGGAATTTCCGGGTACAAATTACAATGATGATAAAGTCTTTAGACAGAATTTTATTGATGATGCAGGAGAAGAAGGTATATCTATAGAACAATTATATCAAGTGTTAGAAAATAAAGGTCTAAATCATAATGTGGAATTAATCAAAGGAGATATTAATAATACTGTACCTGAGTATATTGAAAAACATCCTGAACTAAAGATTTCATTACTAAATTTAGATACTGATATATATGAGCCGGCGGTTACCATTCTAGAAAATTTATACCCGAGAATAACTATTGGTGGTATTCTAATAATAGACGATTATGGAGTATTTCCCGGTGAAACAAAAGCTGTAGATGAATTTTTTAAAGGGAAAAAAGTTAAAATAAGGAAATTTCCATTTGCAAAGACTCCTAGTTATATAATAAAAGAAGATTAAATAATTTACTTTATTCAAATTAACAATCCCTACTCTAATTGGGGATTGTTAATTTGTTTTTATGCTATTCACGCTTTTTTCGTAACATCAACTTAAAAACCTCAAGGTCAAATTTTTCATCAATATCAATATCATATTGGCCATCCATTACATATGCAAATTTATTATCATTAAAACTTGTATTTTTAGTTAGATTTGAATTTATTTTATTGATATATATTGCACCATTTATCTTATAATAGTCTTCAAAATCCTGCCTTCTGACTGTACTACTCATTTTTAATAATGGTTCAAGTACATTATCCACATTCAGTTTTCTAATTAATAATGGGTGCTCTTTAACTTTTGATACACTCACAAGACTTTCTTGGTAGTATTTCACGATATTTTCAATTGCATCATCTATATGCCATGACTTTCTTAATGGTTGAGTTGGTTGTAGTATAACGACATAATCGTATTCAAATCCGTGTTCTCTTTGTTTTTCAATGACATGCATGATTGCATCGACTGTCTTGGAAGTATCTGATGCTAAATAGTAGGGTCTTAAATATGGTACATTTGCACCTAATTGTTTTGCAACCTGGGCAATTTCTTGATCTTCAGTAGAAACAATTATTTCATCCAAATATTTAGATGAAAGAGCTTCATCAATTGTGTATTGTATAAGTGGTTCATTATTAATTTTTACTAAGTTTTTTCTTGGAATTCCTATACTCCCACCCCGAGCGGGAATAATAGCTAAGAACTTTTTTTCTTTATACATATTAACACCTACTAATAAAGTTGCATATCAATAAATTTTTTTTGTATTGGTATTTCCCAAAAGGCTTGATTTTCTATTAATTCTATGAATTTTTTATCGCTATTACCATCACCGAAATCAACAGTTGTCTCTTTGTAATCCTTGATATTGTTAATTGCATTTAGGAGTGCATATTCATTTTCATCAACACTAATAATACTTCCTTGTTTACTATTAGGATCATATCTTCCTTCTTGTCTATTTCCCACATTAATAGAAGGAACTCCATAAATTCCTGTTTCTCTAATGCCTGAGCTAGAATTTCCTATCATAAATCGAGAATTTTTAAGTAAAGTTAAAAAGTATTCGAAGCGCATGGAAGGAAATACTTTAAATTTGTTGTTTTTATTGAATCGCTCATATTCACTGAGTATTATTGAATTCCCTTCATCATTATTTGGATAAATAACAATGTAATTTATTTCTGACTTAATTAATGAATCTACCAAAATTTTTACTTTATAGGAAAGGCTACTTATTTCGGTTGTAACTGGGTGATACATTAAGATAGCATAATCTACAAATACGATGTCGTATCTGTCTTTTACCTTAGCTAATGAAGGTAATTCATCAGAAAGCATAATATCAATATCAGGAGAACCGATAATATGTATGGTTTCTTCTCTCTCTCCAAGCTGTAATATTCTATCTTTTGCTTCTTTATTACTAACTAAATGTATATGAGCAAATTTAGTTATAGCATGTCGGATAGACTCATCAATCGTACCTGAAACTTCTCCGCCTTCAATATGAGCTACAAGTATATTGTTGAAGCTACCAACGATGGCACCAGCTAATGCTTCTAGACGATCTCCGTGTACTACTATTAAATCTGGCTTTAACTCGTGAACATAGTTGCTTAGACCTAAAACAGTGCTACTCAGTGTAATATCCATTTTTGTTTCACTTTGCTGATTAATAAATTGGTGTATATTCTTAAAACCATCTTTTACAATTTCTTTATAAGTAGAGCCGTATTTTGAAAGCATATGCATTCCTGTCACAAAAACATGCAATTCAAATTGATTACTTTTTTCAACTTCACGCATTAAAGATTTAATTTTGCCATAATCAGCTCTTGTACCTGTTAAAAATAAGATTTTCTTCATGATTGTCTACCCTTCCAGTGCAACTATGTCATTCCATTTTAAATGTTCATCTTTATTTATATCGTTTTTTATTGTTTTGCCCATTAAATCATGGTAGTGTTCAGCCTTAATTTCGCCTGTACCTGGTCTTTTGACCCAAATATTATCTTTGGTAAGAATATCACCAGCTTTGAGATCTTTTGTTGTCACGACAGTTGCGAATGCAAAGTCTATAGTAACTTGCTCTTCTTCAGCTGGTTCTTTTCTTCCTCCGCGCATTTTATATATTTCTTTACTTCCACTGATAAGCTGGTTTAACTCTTCTTTATCCATCGAGCAGATAATATCCGGTCCTTTTCTGGACTTTTTATCTGTGAAATGCCTTTCCAATATTGAGGCTCCTAATGCTGTTGCTGCTAAGCAGGAATTATTATTAATTGTATGATCGGACAATCCGATAACTGCATTAGGGAATTCTTTTTGTAATTGTTCCATACCCCCTAATCTAACTAGTTCAGGTGGTGTAGGGTAAATATTAGTGCAGTGGAGTAGAGCGTATTGTACATGGAATTTTTCTAAAATCTCTACTGTTTTTTGTATGCTCTCAATTGTATTCATTCCAGTGGAGACAATCATTGGTTTGCCGAAGGAAGCAATGTGTTCAATAAGAGGATAATTGTTGCATTCTCCTGATCCAATTTTATATGCACTCACATTCATTTCTTCTAAACGGTTGGCAGCAGCTCTAGAAAATGGAGTACTTAAAAAGATCATTCCCTTTGATTCAACATATCTTTTCAATTCTCTCTCATCATCTTCATTAAGTGCACATCTTGCCATAACATCATAAATGGATACATCTGTGTTACCAGGAATAACATGTTTAGCAGCTTTACTCATCTCATCTTCTACTATATGAGTTTGATGTTTTACAATTTCTGCGCCAGCTTCATATGCTGCATCTACCATTTCTTTAGCGGTTATTAGACTACCTTCATGGTTGATACCGATTTCTGCAATGACGATGGGTTCATGGTCAAGCCCGATTTTTCTGTTTTCTATTTGTATGTATGGGTTCATGGTGTTACCTCCAGTAAAAACATATTCGTAATTATTATATCGGTTGAAAATATTAAATGTAAAATGGGGATTTAATGTTTTAACCATCGTTGCGTAACTAGTATTAATTTATATAGCAATTATTGTTATAGCTGTAATGCGCTTCAATAATAGAGTAGCTGTCTTCCATATTTTAATGTGATAGTAACTTATTTGCTTAAAACAAATTGGTCACTGAACTTCTTGCATGTCGTTGTGCCGATTCGGTGTTGAAGCACCTAGTTATTTATAATGCGGACTATCTATTAATTGTATACGTTTAACTAAAACATCTATAGTCAAGATTTAAAAAGGAAAAACCAGTTCTAGTAGAGCACATTTTATTCTTTTGAGTAGTCTTCCTGGTTCAAACTATCTAGTATTATAGTTCTAATCACGATATAATATATTATTGACACAAAAATTAACAAAAAAGAGGGGAAGATTATGAGATTTATAAGTTTAACTAGCTTTAAGAAGTTTACATATATATTTATGATAATGATTTTGTTACAGAATCTATTCATTCCTACTTTGGTAACTGCGGAGTCTGATGGGACACCACCTGTAGTTGAGAGTGTAGAGATAAGTCCTAATGAAGTTGGGGTAGGGGAACAGGTTCGCGTGAAGGCTAAGGTTACTGATGAAAATTCAGGAGTAAAGAATGTAACTGTTTTTTTTGATTCTCCAAGTAAAAATAGAGGAGTCTCAATTCAATTAAAGTATAATGAAACAACCAAATTATGGGAAGGCAATTATACAATAGCTTCGTTAGATGAAGCAGGCAAGTGGACATTTGACTTTATAAATGCAATGGACCATGCAGGCAATAATAAATTTTATTATGAAACTGATTTCACAGATAACAATAATTTATATTTTAATGTAATTAATGAAGCAGGTGATTCCAAAGCACCAGTTGTGGAGAGTGTAGAAGTAAGTCCTAATGAAGTAGGTGTTGGAGAACAAGTTACCGTGAAGGCTAGGGCTACTGATGAAAATTCAGGAGTAAAAAATGTAACTGTTTTTTTTGATTCTCCTAGTAAAAATAGAGGAGTTTCAATTCAATTAAAGTATAATGAAACAACCAAATTATGGGAAGGCAATTATACAATAGCTTCGTTAGATGAAGCAGGCAAGTGGACATTTGACTTTATAAATGCAATAGACCATGCAGGCAATAATAAATTTTATTATGAAACTGATTTCACAGATAACAATAATTTATATTTTAATGTAATTAATGAAGCAGGTGATTCCAAAGCGCCAGTTGTGGAGAGTGTAGAAGTAAGTCCTAATGAAGTAGGTGCTGGGGAGCGGGTTACTGTGAAAACTAGGGTTACTGATAAAAATTCAGGAGTAAAAAATGTAACTGTTTTTTTTGATTCTCCAAGTAAAAATAGAGGAGTCTCAATTCAATTAAAGTATAATGAAACAACCGAATTATGGGAAGGCAATTATACAATAGCTTCGTTAGATGAAGTGGGCAAGTGGACATTTGATTTTATAAATGCAATAGACCGTGCAGGCAATAATAAATTTTACTATGAAGCTGATTTTAAAGAGCACAGTAATCTAAACTTTACTATAAATCCAGAATTAAATATTAATGATCCTGATTCTCCATACTACATCACAACTGCTAATGAAAACTGGTCGAATAAAGTAATCGACAAAGATGTTTACATTGGACCAGATTCCATTATTACGATTAATGGCAATGTAGAAATAACTGGTGATGTCTATGTTTACGGTGCATTAAAAAGCTATGGAGGTCTAAAGATTAATGGAACGCTAAATGCAAAAAATGTTAGTTATGGATATAGTGGATCGTTAAATCATGGTAGCGTTCAATTTCTAGGTGGTTCGAACAGTATAGGTTCAACAAAAGTAAGTAATCAGCCCTATGAAATACCATTTGATATTTTTAGCGAAAACTTAACGAATGAAACAGGTTCTGTTCAAATCGAAGGAAAAACATTACCATTTTTAGATGTATATGTTCAAGGTCAGAAAGTTTCTTTAAATAATAAAGGTTTGTTTAGTACAACAGTGAATAACGTTACAAGCAATAAAATACCTTTTGAAATAATAGATGTATTTGGAAATACTATAGATAAAAATGTAACTATTGAGGATGTTACTGCACCTGATAAAGTAACCAATTTTAATGTTGTAGAAAATGGTCCGAATTCTATTGAAGTTAACTGGGATAAAATCACCGATACTGATATAGAAAGTTATAGTTTATATAAAAATGATGAAAAAGTTGATTCAGTGGCTTCCAATATAAATAAGTACACGTTTACTGATTTAAAAGAAAATACAAGTTATAGTCTATCTATCGCAGCTGTTGATAACAGTGGTAATATCAGTGATTTGTCTACTATCCAGGCTATTACAAATTTACAAGCACCTACCGTGCATGAAATAAGCGACCAGGATAGTGAAGTAACAGGAGAGTCCTATCCAGGGGCAACCATTAAAGTACGATTAGATGGAAAAGAAATAGGTAGTGGCGAAGCTGAAAAAGATGGTAATTTTAAAATTACCATTCCTAAGCAGGCTGGGGGAACAACATTAAGTGTAGTTGCAATCGGAACAAGTGGTTTAGAGAGTGATGCAACTTCTATTGTTGTAGTGGATAAAACTGCACCGAAAGGACCAGTGGTTGACGCGGTATCCGATCAATCAGTGGCATTAACAGGTCAGGCCGAGGCAGAGTCTCATCTGTCAGCTAAAGTTTCAGGAAAGGAAATCGGAACTTCGACTGCCAAAGCAGATGGAACATTTGAAATAGAAATTTCCAAGCAAACAGCAGGTCAAGAAATATCCGTAACAGCTACAGATAAGGCAGGCAATGTGAGTCAAGCAACTAAACTAGTTGTAGTGGATAAAACCGCACCAGTAGCACCAGTTGTTGACGCGGTAACTGATCAATCAACGGTACTAATGGGAAAAGCAGAATCCAACTCACAACTGACGGCAAAAATTTCCGGTAAAGAAATCGGGACTGCAACTGCCAAAGCAGATGGAACATTTGAGATAAAAATCGCGAAACAAACAGCAGGCCAAGAAATAACGGTAACAGCGACAGATAAAGCTGGAAATGTGAGTCAATCGACGAAAGTGGTAGTTGGTGATGGGACTGCACCGAAAGCACCAGTAGTTGACGAGGTAACCGATCAATCAACGGTAGTAACAGGTGAAGCAGAGTCTGGCTCTCAAGTCACAGCAAAAATTTCCGGTAAAGAAATCGGGACTGCAACTACCAAGGCAGACGGAACATTTGAAATGAAAATTGCCAAACAAAAAGCAGGACAAGAGATAACTGTAACAGCGACAGATAAAGTTGGGAATGTGAGTCCAGCTACGAAAGTAATTGTAGCAGATAAAACTGCACCTGAAGCACCAGTAGTTGACGCTATAACCGATCAATCAACGGAACTAACTGGGAAAGCAGAATCAGGCTCTCAGTTGACCGCAAAAGTTTCTAGCAAAGAGATTGGGACTGCGACTGCTAAAGCAGATGGAACATTTGAAATGAGAATTGCAAAACAAAAAGCAGGCCAAGAAATAACAGTAAAAGCTACAGATAAGGCTGGAAATGTGAGTACTGCAGCTAAAGTAGTCGTTCAAGCGCAATTAGACCGTATATCTGGATATTCCAGATATGATACTGCAATCGAAATTAGCCAACGTGGTTGGACATCTGTGGAAACGGTTATCATCACACGTGGGGATAATTTTGCAGACGCATTAGCAGGGGTGCCACTTGCACATAAATTAGATGCACCAATTCTAATGACCCCTGGTTATAAGCTTTGGGATAATTCATTGAAAGAAATTAAACGACTCGGCGCGAAGAACGTTGTAATCCTCGGTGGAGAAGTAGCGGTGAGTAAAGCTGTTTCAAATACACTGGAAAAGTCGGGGCTTAAAGTACGACGCATTTTCGGACATTCAAGATACGATACAGCTGCAGTAATCGCTGCTGAAGTCGCACCTAAGGGCACTGGAAAAGTAGTAGTTGCAAATGGAATGGACTTCCCGGATGCATTATCTGTTGCATCACACGCAGCGAAGAATGGGATGCCAATTCTATTAACACAGGCTAATAAACTGCCAGATGCAACAAAAGCTAAAATTAAACAGCTTGGGGCGAAGGAAACAATAGTAGTTGGTGGAGAAATTGCTGTTTCGAAAAAAGTTGAAGCACAGCTTCCTAAAACGACTCGATTAAGTGGTCGCAGCCGTTATGACACAAATATTGCGATCTCTGAGCATTTCGGAGTAGAAAGCAAGCATTTGTATGTAGCAACAGGGAAGAACTATGCCGATGCATTAACTGGAGCAGTACTCGCTGCGAAGAACGAAAGTACAATATTATTGGTGCATAACCAAGTTCCAACTGCTCTATCAAACTATTTAAAGAATCAAAAAGCAGATAGTCTTTCCATCTTTGGTGGAGAAGTAGCAGTAAGTAAAGATGTAGAAAATGCATTAAGAAAGTTATTGCCATAACATTTTAATAAACTAAAATAGAACTGATCTGCACCTCTAATTGTTAACAAACTATCAATTGGAGGTGCAGTTTAATTATGAAAAGTATTATTACATATGCGATGAACCTTCTCAAGAAGAAGAGGAGGGGATGCGAATTTATTATCAAAAATGCGCCAGCCCCATATTTAGAAACACAGTTAGCTAATTAGTCAAAAGTTAAATAACTTGATTTACTCTAGATAATTACGAAAAACTTCAGTAATATCTTGTTTTCTAGTGCATACACGATTTTCTGCTGTAAATCGGTATAGGGAAGACCTCTTGTATGACTATTTTTTACCAGGAAAAGGCCTTCCTTCTTAATCGTCATTTGCACAATAATTTTTACACTTCCCCTTGCTTCAATTGCTTCCTTCAGAAACTGTCTTCCTTAATCCCAATAAAAACTTTATTGTAAAATGAATAATTAATCCCACAATAAAGGCTAATAAACACCCAAAAAAGGTTGCTTCTGTAGTAAATACCGTATCTTTGACCTCGATGTTGTATAATTTGAGCCCAAATAGTGTTGGGGCTGCTATTAAATTTGAAAAACCTAATAACATTAGAATAATAGGTGCAATAAATACTGCCATTACGTATAAGAATGTTACACTTAGGCCACTCGAAATAGCTTTAAATACTTTTGCCATTATGCTCCCTCATTTCTTTTAATATATTTATTATGTTCCTTCCATCAGGTAATTTAGGATGAAGCATTAATAGATTCCCAAAAGAAAATAATGTAACTAAATTAGTAAATTGATTATCAATAATAGTAACCATTATCATGGATAACAAGATCGGAAATAAAGAACCACAGATAGCAACTATTAAATTTTTATAATGTTTATTAAATTTTTCATGAATAACATAAAAGTACTTTGCATTAATTTCTATACTGAAATAATAGAACGGTCTTTTTTCTAAGACATTAAATAGTATTATAGGAATAATATGACCTATTTCATGAACTATAAGAACAAGTAATGTAGCTAAAATTAAAATAACCATAAACGTTAATAAGCTCATTTCAATATTGGTCTCCTTAAATAAATAGTTTCAATGATTAAGAACATTATTACTGAGAGAGATATATAAGTAAACTGTACAAGTATCTGGTTATTGAATAGTTGTTTTATTAAAATGTCAAAAATATTTACGACTAGCAGAAGAAAGATGAGTATATATATCTTGTTTAATTCAGTAATTTCAATTACGAAACTTACCATTGTTGATACCATTGTTACAAACCCTATAATGATGAAAGTTTCAAGTATCCCAAATACCTCCATTCCAGTTAGAAAGTAACTAATTGTTATAAATAAGAAGTATGTGAGACAGTTTAAAATATAAATGAAAAATATTCTTGAAAGGAAATAGTGGTATTTCCCAACATTCAACGTATAGATTGCTTCCTTATATTTTCTAAAATGAATACCAATACTTAAGGGCAATAATAAAATGATTTCTTTTAGACCAAAGTTTATTACCACTGAATAAATCATCGTAAAATTAACTAAATCTAAATAATAATAGAGACAAATAACAATAACTAATAAAATGATGAAGAAAAAACTTTGCTCTTTAAACACTTGATCACGAAAAAAATGGATTGTTTCTAATTTACTTTGAAGCAGAAACTTATTCTTATAATTTAAATTCTTACTTGTATATTTTTGTGAAAGGTTACCAGCATCCTTTTGCATAAATGTTTTAGTGAGAAATTCTAATGAAAATCGTACAAAAAAATACGTAATCGCAATACTAAGTAATAAAACTGCAAGTACATGCGGTAAATCTCTTCCCACTAAAAATGTTCCAAGAAAATCAATCAAATAAATTATTCCAGCAATTATCGTTATTTTAATTAATGTATTTAACCAAAACTTTTCTTTCACACCCGTTAATTTTATTGTAAAAATGTTAATGACCATCCATAAAGTAAATGATAAAAAGTAACTAATTGTAAATGACATAAGTAATAATAATACGTAAAAAAGATTAACAGTGTAACCTTTTACAAGTATACCTACCATTATCGGTACCGCTATTAAAACCAGAACAAAAAAATAAAAAGTGAAAGGTAAAAGGATTCTGCTAAAAATAATTTGGTGGGCTTTTATTTTTGTATTTAAATAGAAAAACACAAATTCATCTGCTTTAAAACTATTTCTTGACATTATTACAAAAAAAGTACTAAATATTATGCTAACCTTAACCATATTTATATAAATTTCATTTAAATCTAACTCCATATTTATTATCATCTGGATTGTTAGCGCTCCGCTTATCACATAGATAACCAATAGGCCTAATGACAGTAAGATAGAGTGGGACAGATTTTTAATTAAAAGGTTTTTTATATTTGCTGTAAATCTGGAAATTTCTACTCTTTTAACTGCTTGATATATTAAGTTCATCTAGCAACCCCTCAATATACTTATAATAATCTTTATTTACCTGTGTATATAAATCCTCTAACAAAATATTGCCAAATTTACTTTTCACTTCTTCTTTCGTATTATTTAATTTTATCGATCCGTCTCTTAATATAATGATATTATCAAATATACCTTTACCGAAATTTAAGTCATGTGTGGAAATTAACACTCCTACACCTTGGGCTTTTAACTTCTCTAATACTCTTTTTAAGGTAATTATCATATCTGGGTCCAACCCGTTCGTAGGTTCATCAAAAACCATAAAATTAGTTTTTCTCGATAATTGCGAAACGATCTGGGTTTTCTTTTTATTTCCGTGTGAGAGATTCCTGATAGGCACATTTAAATATTTATCAAGATTAAAAATTTGGATCAAATGATTTAAATAAGTATCACTTGTTACGCTGTCGCTAGTATATTTTATTAACTGAAAGTATTCTGTTGGAGTTAAATAATCTAATAGGGAAATATTATCTGGTAAGTAGGCAATTTGACTTTTAAAAAAATCGACATCCTCTAGAGACTCAAATGATATTTTACGGTTATTTAAATTAAGATCTCCTTCAAATTCTGTAAGTCCAAACAACGATTTAATAATTGTTGTTTTACCAGCTCCATTATGACCTAAAAGGAGATTAATCGTACCAGGCTTTATGTTTATTGGAATATCAGCAAGTTCAAAAGAATTATATTTTTTATGTTTAATATATAAAGAGATCATATTTACGCTCCTCGAAGCAAGTTTACAATGCTACTTTAATTTCTCAGCATCTGAAGAACCTCGCTTAGCTTAATAGTAGATGCAGGGCAGATCTGCATCCTATTTTTTCTCTTCCCCCTAAAAGCCTAACCATAGTGTCTTATGTAGATAATGTGAGAGGCATAAGTGGAATTTTACTTCAGGCTTAGGATTACTGGACAATCCTAAGCCTGAACATTTTTACTTACAATATACAGAAAGTGATAATGGCCCTAATTTAAAATCTCCACCATATTTGGCACCATTACCATATGTTTGACACACCCACATTAGTAAGGCTATACCCACAATAGCAACAATTAGGTATACAACAACCCACCAGCCTGCGTTTTTTTGCACATTATTAGAAGAAGCTATTTCTTGATGTACATTTATAACTCTATTAATAAAATACAATAATGCAGTGTATAAAACTAAGGATGACTTATTTACAGCAGCAGTCATATGCTTCACCTCCTCTCTTCTTAATTGAGAGTCCGGATTTACTATGTCTTTCCAAGTTGTAACTGGGAGCTCAACTAAGTAATTATTGTTACATCCATAAGGATGAGAACAAACAATAAATTGACCAGATACTCTTAATGACAAAGATTGATGGTGAAATTACAGCTAGGAAAATACTAGTCAGTCTTGTACTAGAATTGATAGTGGATAATGTAGGCTAAATTCCATGATGAGGTTTATGAAGAATATCGTGAAGTTTATTAAAAAAGGGTAAATACTATTTTCAGACTTATCATAATTTATTAAAAGGATTGAATCAATAAGCCAATAGAATGAATATTTATAATTTATAGTAATTTAGTGTGATTTCGTCTATTATTAAATTAGACAGGGTTAGAATCTGGAGTACATAATCATTATTGCTAAAAAATTATTAAAGGGAAATTTGTTGGGATTCGCAAAGAAAGAGGAAAATTAGGTTACTAACTTTTGGTTACTGCCATCACCAAAAGGCTCCTGCAAATTTAGCGGTGAAACGATCATCTAAAGATTATCACTGAAGCAGTTATGGAGTAATAAAGAAGTTATCTCTTTATTTGCTGAAATGGGATTAAAATGCTTGCGAACATCAATCGGATGGAGCAGAATTTTCCCTAAAGCTGATGAAGCGGAACCGAATGAAGCAGGTTTACAATTCTATGATGATGTCTTTGACGAATTGATCAAGCATGGGATTGAACCAATTATCACACTGTCCCACTTTGAAATGCGGCTTCATCTGGCGAGAGAATACGGTGGCTTCAGAAACAGAAAAATGGTGGACTTCTTCGTGAGATTTGCAGAGGTTTAAAACGTTATAAAGACAAGGTTAAATACTGGATGACATTTAATGAAATCAATAACAAAATGGATGTGAATAATCCTATTTTCTTATGGAAAAACTCTGGTGTTTTGGTAAAAGAGGGAGAAGACGCGAAGGAAGTCATGTATCAGGCAGGTCATCACGAATTACTCGCAAGTGCAAGAGCGGTATCCAAGGGGAAAGCGATCAATCCTGACTTTGAAATTGGTGCAATGGTTTCGCATGTCCCAATTTATCCATATTCATCCAATCCAGAGGACGTCATGCTGGCCGAAGAATTAATGAGACAAAGATATTTCTTCTCGGATGTTCAAGTTCCTGGTTATTATCCAAATTACGCTTTAAAAGAATTTGAAAGAGAAGGATTCAATATTAAGTTTGAAGACGGTGACGAGGAAATTTTAAGAAATGGTAAAGTAGATTATTTAGGTTTCAGCTATTATATGTCTACAACCGTTAAAAGCGATATTGAAAATGATAGTAATAATGTCGTTAATGGAGGATTTGCCCATAGTGTAGAAAATCCATTCATTAGATCTAGTGATTGGGGTTGGGCAATTGATCCGACTGGATTAAGATATACATTAAATCGTTTTTATGATAGATACCAAATTCCATTGTTTATCGTAGAAAATGGTTTTGGTGCTATTGATACTTTGGAAGAGGATGACTCTATCCAGGATACTGACAGAATTGCATATTTAAAATCACATATCGAAGC
Source organism: Oceanobacillus zhaokaii (assembly GCF_003352005.1). Lineage (GTDB taxonomy): Bacteria > Bacillota > Bacilli > Bacillales > Amphibacillaceae > Oceanobacillus > Oceanobacillus zhaokaii. The sequence goes on along the minus strand of NZ_CP024848.1, from coordinate 3,322,117 downwards.
AGTGAAAAAAGCCGTGACGTATGATGGTATTGATCTAATCGGTTACACCCCGTGGGGAATCATCGATATCGTATCCTTCACAACAGGAGAAATGAAAAAACGCTACGGTATGATTTATGTGGATCGTGATAATGAGGGAAATGGATCAATGAAACGATATAAGAAAGCCTCATTTGATTGATATAAGAATGTTATAGAGTCGAATGGAGAAGAGTTGTAATATAAAATAATCCCCTGGATAAGTTGCACTTGTAGATAGTGCCTTATTTGGGGGATTTTTTGATGTGAAAATTAGCCGGATTTTTAGTGGTCTAAGGTGGAGTCTTGTTGGTTGAAGAACGCAGGGATAGTTCCCCTTTGCTGAAAGGGATACTTGGAACTACCCTGCTTTAACCTGAATGAATATATTAAGATTATTTTAATATTTTTAATATGTATCGACTTAGTAAAAAGGTTATGGTACTATAGGCTTAGTTTTAATAGGAGGTGAAATTAATTGTCAGTATCAAGAATTTTAAAATGGGTAACTGGAGCGTTCGAAGCATTCTTAGCAATACCATTAATTGGTGGAGCATTCATCATTTCTCTTTATTGGACCCCACTATTGGTAATGTTAATCTTACATATTATTACATTAGTATTAACTAAAAAGGATGAAGGTAAGTCAGTTGGTAGTATTTTAGGGATCATTACATCCTGCGTTGGTTGGATTCCAGTCGTTGGCATGATTATGCATATTCTTTCCGCTATATTCTTAATGGTAAATGCATCACAACCTGATAACAAATCTGTTAGAAATACAGCAGCATAATGCAATTATATTTTATTATTATAAAAAAACAGCGATAGGTTAGAGAAATCAACCTATGGCTGTTTTTGTTTCTATAGAATTTGAATAGAATTAGTTAAGATTTTTAAATTTACATCCCGTTATCGATTAAATAGACGAATAATATTAGTAGAAAATTCATTAGAAGTAATTAAATTGAAGTTAAATGGCTTTATAAAATTAATCAATCTAAGTTTCATTTTTATTTAAAAGCATATAAATACCCAATACTATTTAACTAGTGTTATAATGAAAGCGTAAACATAAAAGGACCAACATATATCCATTCTGTCTGCTCATACATAGTGAAATAATGGCAGACAGAGGTGTAATAGCTAATTATCAAAGGGAGGAAGAAAGAATGAAAGCAGCAGTTATATACGGGGAAAAAGATGTAAGAATTGAAGATGTTGAGGTAGCAGAGGTAACAAAAGGAAAAGTGAAGGTTAAAGTGGCTTGGACAGGCATTTGCGGAAGTGATCTTCATGCATATCATCATGGATTAGGTGTAGCATATGAAGAACATGCCATTTCGAAGCGAAAAGTTCCGCTTGTTTTAGGGCATGAATTTTCTGGTACTGTAACAGAGGTTGGGGAAGGTGTCACGAATGTATCGATTGGTGATAATGTAGCAATCGAACCAATTTTATATTGTGGAGCATGTGAATATTGCCGTAAAGGGGATTATAATCTTTGTGAGGTTTCAAATGTAGGCTTCTTGGGCTTGAGTGATGATGGTGGATTTGCAGAGTTTGCTGTTGCTGATGCAAAACATTTTCATAAACTGCCTGAAACGATGTCACTTGAAGAAGGTGCACTAGTAGAGCCAACTGCTGTTGCTTTTCACGCTGTCAGAAATAGCGGATTAAAGGTTGGGGAGTCTGCAGCAATCTTTGGTGCAGGTCCGATTGGTCTTCTTTTGTTATTATGTGCAAAAGCTGCCGGGGCAGCAGAAACCTTTGTTGTCGATATTTCTCAAGAACGTTTGGAAAAAGCAAAAGAATTGGGTGCCACACATGTAATTAATCCTATGGAAGAGAATGCTGAAGAAAAAATTATGGCTATAACAGGAAAAGGTGTTGAGGTTGCTTTTGAAGCTGCTGGAGCACAGCCTACATTTACAAGTGCCTTGGCAGCGCTTAGAAAGAAAGGGACACTGTTAGTAGTTGCTGGATTTTCAAAAGAGGTTTCTATCGATCCGAATGCATTGCTGTTTAAAGAAGCAAAAATCGAATTTAGTCTTGCATATGCAAATGATTTTCCAACAGTTATTAAATCCATTGCTGAAGGCAAGCTTGATGTGAGAAAAGTAATCACAAGAAGAATAAAACTAGATGAACTTGTGGAAGATGGCTTGGAGCTGCTAACTGAAGATAAAAGTCAGGCTAAGATTTTGGTTAGTCCGAATTAATAGAGTAGCAGATTATAGTGTTGGTAGAGGTTACTGCTTGTTGTAATCTTTACCAACATTTTTTTAAGTCGTCTATTGTGTGTTATTTACTGTCCATGATGCTTACAAAAATTGTTGATAAAAGTATCTATGAATGAAGGTTATAGAATAGAGTACATCAATATGATTGTTTTAATCTAGAAAAGAGACAAGCTGGGAAGCTGCATAAATTATTCATAATTAATAGGGATATATTAATGAATATGTTACTATCTAATTAATTGTTATTATAAGACTATTCATTAAAAAGGGAGGTTCAAATATTGCAGCTTTCAACAAATTTAACACAGGAAGAGATAAAAGATTTAGTTGCCATTGTTTACGATGATGCAGTTAATTTGCGAAGATTGTTTCATGAAAATCCTGAGCTTGGATTTGAAGAGTACCATACCCTGTCAGTCATTAAAAAATATCTTACCGATTTAGGGATAGAAGTGAAAACAGGTATAGCCAAAACCGGATTAGTAGGCATTCTACATGGTAAGGAGAAGGGACCTGTTATTGCATTAAGAGCAGATATGGATGCATTGCCAATCCAAGAAAATACAGGAACATCTTTTGCTTCTAAGAAATCTGGTGTCATGCATGCCTGTGGCCATGATATGCATATGGCAATGTTGCTTGGGGCAGCGAATGCTCTCTCACAAGTTAGAGAAAAAATTTCCGGTACAATCAAATTTATCTTTCAACCAGCAGAAGAAATGCTGGCAGGTGGAAAACGTATGGTTGAAGAAGATGTCCTAAAAAATCCTGATGTGGATTATATCTACGGATTTCATGTTTGGCCAGAACTGCCCATTGGGCAATTTGGCTTCAAGAGTGGCGCTTTAATGGCGAGTATGGATTCATTTGAAGTGTCTTTAAAAGGAAAAGCTAGTCATGGTGCAGCACCGCATCAAGGGATAGACGCAATTGTTGGGAGTGCTCAAGTAATTACTGGACTTCAATCGATAATAAGCCGTGAAACAGATCCCCTGGATTCTGTTGTTATTACTATTGGTGAATTAAAATCCGGAAACGGTTTTAATATTGTGCCGGAAAGTGCTGTTTTTAAAGGGACTGTCCGAACGATAAATAAAGAATCAAGACAAAGAGTGTCTCAGGATTTTAAAAGAATAATAGAGGGTATGGCTAATGCACTAAGGTTAGAAGCGAAAATCAATTATAAATCTGGTTATCCAATTACAAATAACACCGAAGAATTTGTTGATCATGCCAGTCGATTAGCAGAAAAGTTATTCGGGCAAAACGCTGTGGTGCATTTAGAAAAGCCAAGCATGGCCAGTGAAGATTTCTCATTTTATTTAGAGCATGTACCAGGTGCATTTATCTTTTTAGGTGTTCAGGATCAAGCGGGTGGAAGTCATAAGCTACATAATGAAAGATTTTTGCCTGATGAGAAAGCGATGAAATATGGAATTGGCTTATTTATAGCACTTGCGACAAATCCTTTTGGGACAAGGGGACAGGCACCGAGTCCCACTTTAAATTAGACTGAGTGTTTAGGACACTTGGTCTTTTTTTGCTTATAAAAATTAATCGAAACAAATTAAAATGGATTCATTGGGACAAGGTGCCTGTCCCTGTGACCCTCCCTATTCCATATCTGTAAGAACGACTCCTTCTTCAACTTGCTCCACTGTGTAATTCCAAGTATAATCCTTTGTTTCTTCATCGCCGCTTTCATAGGTTAGCTTGATAGTTTCATCTGTCGTTACAATCCATTTACCATTATTTTCTTCAATGTTCGAAACCGATGCGCTGATTACTTCCTGTGTCATTCCACTTTCATTTAATCGATCTACCAAGTCTTGCTGCATCGTATTTAGTGAACTTCCATCTTTTATATATGGTCGGACAATATCATAATCATTTGCATTAATTGCTTCGACCAGTTGATAGATATAATTTAATGTTGTTTCTTCAACATCACTGTTTAAGTCTGTGCTTGATGCTTCTCCTTCGCTATCAGTTGCAGCAGCGGTTTTTGAAGCCTTATAGAATTTCTGCGAGCCTTTCAGTGTTGTCGCTGCAGTAAAGTTATCATCGAACCAGCTATCAACAGAATAACTGGAATTAATAAGCCATTTTTTAGCACTTGAATCATAAATTATTTCGACATCAGTGTGATCGATTCGTTCGCCTAAATCTACTTTTTCACCTTCTCTGTGAGATGCAGAGGTGAAATAGAACTTAGCAGGTACTGAAATATACTGATCACTATCGAATCTTAAATTATTGTAATCCACTTCGATCGAATTTAATTGTCCTGAGAAATAGTCACCTTCGCCCCTGTAATACTCAAAATTATACTGGAAGGTTTCTCTCATATCATCCGTAATATTGGTGAACAAACTCGGATCATAGGAGGCATTTGCCTTGGCATATTCTTCTCCATATAACAAAATGGCTTCTGACAATTCATCCATCAGTGTCTTGCTCAATGTATTCGCACCGATTTCATAATAAGTCTCTTCCAATGCGATGCTTTCTGATTCGACCTCTCCCCAATTCGTCTCGACAGTTGGCGTGACTTTAACGGATCCATCTAGATTTAATGGACCAAGGGATTCGATTCTAAGGTCTTCGTCGAATGGTATTTTTTTCTTATTTAATGTAATATATGCATTTTTAATGGGTACACCGTGATTATTGAAAAGCTCCAATGTTACATAAGCTGCACCAAGCTCAACACTATGAGAAACCCAATCACTATAGCTATCTGCTAGAATTATGGATTCATCAGATTCTACTTCTGTATATTCTCCACTAAAGCTGCTTCTCAGGCTATATTTTCCAGGAGCCATTGGCCCGTAGACAACTTGTGACTCATCACTCTCTAAGATTGGGAATTCCTGTTCATTAAATGTACTTGCAACCCCATCGAATGGGATACTTACTGCTGCATATTGCGGCAGTAATGAAAAGCCGTAACGTGGGAAAATGCCCAGCCATTTTCCGTTATCGATGATCGTAAATAATTCATTATCTGAAGAAAAAGCTTTTAGATTGCTAGTATCCAGGTTAAGCGAATCCTTATCTTCTTTTGCCAATGAGATTAGGGCATTTGCTTCAGCTTTTGAAATGGATGAACCATTTAAAATCGTTAGTTCTTGTACGGTCTCAGCATCTTTTTCATTCAATGCATCAACGAATCTTTCCACCGTATTTTCAGGAGAAGTATATGATTTCCCCCATAAGTAAAAGCCAGCGATGATAATTAATAGAGCTCCCGCTGCACTTATCAATATCTTTTGCTTTTTAGTATAATTCCTTGTCTGCTTGACACGAGTTACAGCAGTTTCTTTAGGCTGTTCTTTCGTTGCTTCCAGTTTATGTCCGCAATGCTGACAGAAGTTTAAGGAATCCGTTATAGAACTCCCGCACTCTTTACAAAACTTATCCATACGTGATAATCCCTCTTCTATATGTATTTTTTATTTAAGCATTTCCTCAAACTCTTCTTGATCAAAATCTTCTCCATAAACGATAAAATAATTGCCGCTAACTTCCTTCAACACCCAAACATACAAATAATCCTTGTCTAATTGCACGCCAACTAAATTCCAATTGCTGTCAAATTCATTATCGAGATCTTCAACTGCTGCTTTATTTAGCATGTTCCTTTTTATTTCTTTGATTTTCATATTATCGATACCATCTTGGTCCATAACGTTAGAAGCTAATTCATCGATAAGGTCGTCTAAATAATAACTATCATATTCATCAGCCTGTGAAAATATTTGGTCAATTTGTTCCCCATTCCCGTTTATTGCTGCCTTGTACATGCCTTCAACTGCTCCCGCAGCTCCTCCGCCCATACATCCGCTTAAAAATAAAAGAATAAATAAAAATAATGCTGTAAACCTTTTTTTCATGATTTCCTCCTGTTTTTTCATGTTGTTATGTATGTACCTGAAATAATTGGCTAAAGAAAATTATGGAATAAAAGTCATTTATTTCAATAAGATGATTATAGATTATTAGTCTTGATTTGTTAAGACTTTATGACTATTATTTATTTCGATATAATTCAATTGTCCTAATAAATTTAAGTGAATTTAATAAAATATGCTTTAAAATAAGAAAACTTTTGCTATAATCAATTTTGGTAGTTATTAAGTCTTAGTATTATAGAATGAAAAAGAAATAGTGAGATTGTGAAAAACCTTTAAGCTTTTTATACATAGAGAAAGGCATGGAGCAAGAAGGTTTTAATATACATAAAGGAGAATTCATCATGTTAGTTTGTTCAAATTGCAACAATCATCAAGAGGATGGTAAATTTTGTGGAGTTTGTGGAGGAGCTCTAAAGCAAGCTTTAAGTGAAGAACAATTCAATGGAAGCATCGAGCAGTCTGGCGTCAGCTCTGCAAATTCTGGTGCTGCAGCATTGGAAACTCAGGCGCAACCGACTGCAACAGCGATTAAAAGCGGGGTAAGTCAGTATTGGTCTTATTTTTTAAGCTTATTCAAAAATCCTACCCGTGCATTTCAATCGAATGAAAAACACTATCTGAATGGATTAATAACCCTGGCATTATATGCAATTATCTTTTCATTAAGTATTTACTTTCTTACAAACTCATTAATGCGTTCATTTGGTGGTTTTTTCGGAGAATCTGTTCCATTTTTTGCATTAGTTTCTCGACTTGCAATAGCAGTCATCATAACATTCGTCATTACTTTTGGAAGTGCATTTGCAATGATTAGATTTGCAAAAAATCAGGAAACATTCAAAACGATTATTGCACAATATGGCTCCATCATCGTACCATTCACTGCACTAAACGTAGTTGCAATGCTCGGAGGCTTAATTGGATCATACCAACTAACATTCATACCGCTAGTAATTTCTGTTATATTTACGTTTACATTTGTACCTGTTTTATTTGTATTTGAAAAAGTATCAAACATTAATAAGAACGGACAAAAGGTATATCTCAGTCTGGCAACAATTGTATTAATCAGTCTTATTTCTTATATCTTAGGTGATGCGCTGCTATCAAGCTTAGTGGAGGATATTGAAGATCTATTATACTATGTTTGGTAAAGGGACGCAGGAAAGGGACGCAGGGACAGGTACATCGTCCCGCAAAAAAAGGAAGTTTTACGTGGAGGAAGGGACAATTAGCGGATTTGATCTGCTCGTTGTCCCTTCTTTTTGTTTTTAGATTACATCTATGTGCCTAACACAAGAATAAAGCAGTAGCACATGTTTAAATTGCGAAAGTATTGGCGAAATCTTTGCCAAACCTCATAACAAGACCTCTACGCCTTCCCACTTCCGTAGAACCAAGAAATAGGATCCGACAACCAGCAAACCAAAGACTACCTCTAACCGTAAGAACGCCATATCATAATTCACAACAGATTATTTCACATCCAATTCTTTTACGGTTTCTCCTTCAATCAGCTCTGGTTGATAATAGTATTCATTCGGTAAGTCTTTCCTTCCCTGTAATTTCTTAATAATCCAATCTGCTGCATCACGTCCCATTTGTTCTTGTGGGTGTGTTAATGTTGTTAGTTTGATGCTAGCATTTTTGGCTATATAAGAATTGTCTTGGCCAATAATTGACAATTCTTCGGGAATAGAAATACCAAGATGTCTGCATAAATTTGCCACTATGAATCCTACCTCATCGTTATAGCAGACTATTGCAGTCATAGCGTCTCTATTATTATTTAGAAATTCCATCAAGTTAGAGTATAAATCCTGCTTTGTCTCTGTGTTGTAAGAATAAACATGCTCGGGTTCGAATCGTAATTTTGCTTCGCTAAGCGCCTTTATATAACCTTTCATACGAAACTTACCTTGTAAATCATCCGTTTTTGAGATAAGTCCAATTTGTGTGTGTCCTTTGGAAATCAATTCCTTTGTTGCAAGATAACTTGACTGCACGTCATCAAGACATAAGAAAGGTACATCTAGTTCTTCATAATAAGCATTAATCATGATGAATGGAATATCCTGTTCCTTAAAAGATAAGTAATAAGCAATATTTGGATTGTATAAATTACTTTTCGTTGGTTCGACAATCAAACCATCGACACCATATGACAACATCATTTCCAGCGCCTTTTTTTCTTGTTGGACATCATTATTTGTACTTGCTAATAACAAGGAATAATTCTCCTCATTCAATCTTCCTTCGATTCCTCGAATAATCGATGGGAAAATGTAATCAGAAATGTAGGTTGTGATTACACCAATGGTTCTATTATTAGGGTTTGCGCTGGATTTATATTGATATTGGTTGCTAACGTATGTACCGGATCCTTTTTCGCTTTTTAGGAATCCTTCATTTGATAGTTCTAAAATGGCCTTACGAACGGTGTGCCGGCTTACATTGTACTTTTCTTGCAAGGCAGTTTCAGTAGGAATTTTTTCTAATACGCTATATTCTCCTGAAAGTATTTTACTTTTTATATCATCAATGATGACTTGATACTGATACTTTGGTTTCATGTCACTCACTTCCTTCATTGTTCACATTCCAATTCATTATCTCTAAATAGTAGTATGTACATATTTTCCCATAGTTTCGAAGCAAATAAAAGATATAAGTACATTTGTGTCTCATGGTTGATGATTGGTTCTCGTGTGTCCCCAGTATATCACCTGCTATTTTAAAAAAAGGTTAATTTATTACCGACATAAATTTGTATGCACAATAAATATTAATTATTGACAAATGTACGTACAACTATTACAATAAATTTGTAAATAGATTAAGAGAATAGAAACTTCAAATTTATAAGATAAGCAAAAAGGAAAGCGCCTCCTTTTGATTAATAGTTTTGAAAGTGCTATCAGAGAGGGGATTAAAGTGAATACAAATCAAGTAAACACTAAGGAAGCAATCGCTAAGGGAGAAACCTCACTTGGAATCGAATTCGGATCGACACGCATAAAAGCAGTGCTGATAGATAATCGTTTTGAAACAATCGCATCTGGAAGTTATGAATGGGAAAACCGCTTGGAAAACGGATTTTGGACATACAACTTAGTGGATATTATTACTGGGCTGCAAACAGCTTATAGCGATATGAAGCAAGAAGTTGAACGTAATTATGGAATTACTATTCGAACAATAGGTTCCATTGGATTTTCTGCCATGATGCACGGATATATGGCCTTTGACAAAACTGGAGAACTGCTTGTGCCGTTTCGTACTTGGCGTAATACAACCACCACCGTTGCAGCAAGAGAATTAACGGATTTGTTTCAATTTAATGTCCCTGAAAGGTGGAGTATTGCTCACCTCTATCAAGCGATATTAAATGAAGAAAAGCATTTGCCTCGTATTGACTTTATTACCACTTTAGCTGGATATATTCACTGGTTACTGACTGGAAATAAGTCCATCGGTATTGGAGATGCTTCGGGAATGTTCCCGATTGATGAGACAACTGGTGACTACAATGCATCAATGGTCAAGCAGTTTGATGAACGAATTGGTGACAGGGATTATCCTTGGGAGCTTAAAGATATTCTTCCAAAGGTATATACAGCGGGAGAACAGGCAGGGGGATTAACAGAGGTTGGAGCAAGAATTCTGGATAGATCCCGAAATCTGCAACCAGGCATCCCGTTTTGTCCACCAGAGGGTGATGCGGGAACAGGGATGGTTGCTACAAATAGTGTGAGGAAGCGTACAGGGAATATTTCTGTAGGAACCTCCGTTTTTGCCATGATTGTATTAGAGAAAGAACTTTCGAAAGTCTATCCAGAAATTGATTTGGTTACTACACCAAACGGCAGTCCAGTCGCGATGGTTCATGCAAATAACTGTTCAAGTGATATCAATGCATGGCTAGGCTTGTTCCGTGAGTTCTATGAGGCGATGGGGCAAAAGGTTGAAACAGATCAATTATTCGGTGTGATGCTGAATAAAGCTTTGGAAGCGGATCCAGATGGTGGCGGCTTGCTCAGTTATGGTTATTTCTCTGGTGAAAATATAACAGGATTAGAAGAAGGCCGACCATTATTTGTTCGTTCACCAGAGAGTAATTTCAATTTAGCAAACTTTATGCGGACGCATCTTTTTACTGCATTTGGTGCCTTGAAAATCGGCATGGATATTTTGACAAAGGGAGAAAATGTCGCCATTGATGGCATTTTAGCACATGGTGGTTTATTTAAAACTCCTGTAGTCGGGCAAAAAATTGTTGCAGCGGCGATGAATGTTCCGATTTCTGTGATGGATACAGCTGGAGAAGGTGGTGCCTGGGGAATTGCGATTCTAGCTTCTTATATGATAAATCAAGATCAAAATGAAAGTTTAGAAGACTTCCTTGACAATAAAGTCTTTGAAAATGTTGACGGGAAAGAAATTTATCCAGATGAACTCGACATTCAGGGATTTGAAGAATTTATAGAGCGATATAAGAAAGGTTTAGCGATCGAGAAGACTGCTGTAGAACACTTGGTTTTACCAGTAGAGAACAGGAGGAATTGATGTGCTGGAACATTTGAAGGAAGAAGTATTTCAAGCTAATCTAGACTTACCTAAATACGGACTCGTGAAATATACATGGGGAAATGCAAGTGCATTTGATTATGATAGCGGTTTATTCGTTATCAAACCCAGTGGTGTCGATTATGAAACTATGAAAGCTAGTGATATGGTAGTCGTTGATTTAGATGGAAATGTTGTGGAAGGAAAATTGAATCCATCGTCGGATACGCTGACTCACGCAGTACTCTATAAACATTACCCTGAGATTGGTGGCATCGTCCACACGCATTCAACATGGGCGACCATTTGGGCTCAAGCAGGCCTTGATGTACCAGCGATGGGAACGACGCATGCAGACACATTTTATGGTTCGGTACCTTGTGCCCGCTTCTTGACACAAGAGGAGATTGATCGTGGCTATGAAGTCGAAACTGGCAATGTAATTATCGAAACCTTTCAGGAACGTGGATTGGATATTTTAGCAGTTCCAGGTGTCTTGCTTCATGGTCATGCTCCATTTACTTGGGGAAAAGATGTTCAATCAGCGGTGATGAATAGCGTTGTACTAGAGGAAGTAGCAAAAATGAATTTATTTGCACGTGAATTAAATCGTTTTGCTGAAGTATTGCCACAACGAATTTTAGATAAACACTATCTGCGAAAACATGGAGAAAATGCCTATTATGGGCAAAAATAATCCAACTAAACGATAAAACTACGAAAAGAGGATCATTATGTCAACAATGGGGAAAAAAGAATTTTGGTTTGTAGTAGGATCACAGCATCTATATGGAGAAGAAGCGTTAGCAGAGGTTAAAGCGAACGCACAAAAGATAACAGATGCTTTAAATGAAAGCGGTGTTTTGCCTTATCCGTTAGTATTGCAGGATTTAGCTGTTAATGCGGATAAAATCACAAGCACGATGAAAGAGGTTAACTATCGTGATGAGGTTGCGGGAGTTATCACTTGGATGCATACTTTCTCACCTGCAAAAATGTGGATTCGCGGAACAAAGTTACTGCAAAAACCGCTGCTTCATTTAGCAACACAATTTAATGAAAGTATTCCATGGCAAACGATTGATATGGACTTTATGAATCTAAACCAAGCAGCACACGGTGACCGTGAATATGGGTTTATCAATGCACGTTTAAATAAACAAAATAAAGTTGTAGTCGGATACTGGGAACGCTCTGAAGTACAACAGCAAATTGCAGATTGGATGGATGTAGCCGTTGCTTATAATGAAAGCTTCCATATCAAGGTTGCTCGTTTCGGTGACAACATGCGGAATGTTGCAGTTACCGATGGTGATAAGATAGAAGCACAAATCCAATTAGGCTGGACAGTGGACTACTTTGGTATTGGAGACTTAGTACAATACGTAAATGCTGTAAAGGAAGAAGAGATTGATGCATTATTTGAGGAGTATGCAAATCTTTATGAATTTGATTATGGTACATACAGTAAGGAAGAGTGGGAGGCTAGCGTAAAAGTTCAAGCAAGCTATGAAATTGCGATTAAACGTTTCCTTGACGATGGTGGATACAATGCCTTTACTTCTAACTTTGAAGATTTATATGGCATGAAACAGCTCCCTGGTCTTGCGGTTCAGCGTCTAATGGCACAGGGGTATGGATTTGCTGGTGAAGGAGACTGGAAAACTGCAGCACTTGATCGTTTACTCAAGGTGATGAGCCATAACCAATCAACAGGATTTATGGAAGATTACACATATGAATTAGCTGAAGGCCAAGAATCAATTCTTCAATCACATATGCTCGAAGTAGACCCAACGTTAGCAAGCAACAAACCAAAAATTATCGTATCACCATTAGGGATTGGTGATCGTGAGGATCCGGCACGTTTAGTATTTGACGGAAAAGCAGGAGACGGTGTGGTTGTCTCGATGGCAGACTTTGGTACGCATTACAAGCTTTTGATCAATGAAGTTACTGCATTTGAGCCAACTGCTCCAGCTCCGAATCTTCCGGTGGCTCGTGTACTTTGGAGAGTGTTGCCAAACTTCCAGGATGGGGTTAAAGCTTGGATTGAAAATGGCGGTGGTCATCATACAGTTGTTTCATTGAATTTAACGACAGACCAAATTATAAGCTATGCAAAACTCGTTGACTTGGAATATGTAGTGATTAAGTAATATCCTTGTCCTCCGAGGAAGTTCTGTTTCCTTGGAGGTAAAAAGGTATTCCAGAAGTTAAAAATGATAATCCCTTTATTTGTAAGCGTTGTTGTAGCTTTTGAGAAGAATTGAAGGCGTTTAACAAGAGCGATAATAACACAGAATTTATCCAGATAGATTATCTAGTAGTTTAATAACCTAGCATCTATTTGCAGCTAGAAAACAGAGATTCTTAAAAAATATAAGTTTAAAACCTTAAGGAGGGAACTTTAATGGTTAATGAAAAAAAAATAACGAGTGGCTTCATTTATTTCTTTGGGGCTTTTGGAGGCATTCTATTCGGTTATGATATTGGCGTTATGACAGGTGCTTTGCCGTTTCTGCAGCAAGATTGGAACCTTCAAAACAATCCTAGCGCTATTGGCTGGATTACCTCTTCGTTAATGCTGGGAGCTATTTTTGGAGGAGCGTTGGCTGGACAACTGTCTGATCGTTTAGGGCGACGCAAAATGATATTAATATCTTCTATCATTTTTGCTGTTGGATCTATTTTGGCAGGAATAGCCCCTCATAATGGGATTCTCTTTATGATATTTTCTCGGGTTTTATTAGGACTGGCTGTTGGTGCTGCTTCAGCGTTGGTCCCAGCCTATATGTCAGAAATGGCGCCTGCACGTTTACGTGGACGTCTTTCAGGAATTAATCAAACAATGATTGTTTCTGGGATGTTGCTTTCGTACATTGTCGCTTATTTTTTGAAAGACTTGCCAGGAACAATGGCTTGGCGGTTGATGCTTAGTTTGGCTGCCGTGCCTGCATTGATTTTATTTATTGGAGTGTTAAGGTTACCTGAATCTCCACGCTTTTTAGTAAAGAATAATAGACTTGATGAAGCACGTAAAGTTTTGAGCTATATTCGTCCAAAAGCAGAACTTGATTCTGAAATAAAACAAATTCAAGATACTGTTAAAGAGGAAAAACTGGCAAGTAAAAATGTATCATGGGGTTCACTGCTTAGTAATAAATACCGTTACTTAGTCATTGCCGGTGTTGGTGTTGCTGCTTTTCAACAATTCCAAGGTGCTAATGCAATATTTTATTACATTCCTATGATCGTAGAAAACGCAACAGGGCATGCAGCTGGCTCAGCATTGATGTGGCCAATTATTCAAGGGGTTATTCTCGTACTAGGTTCATTACTATTCCTGCTGATTGCTGATAAATTTAATCGCCGTACTTTATTAACATTGGGTGGAATGGTTATGGGGCTGTCCTTCATTTTCCCTGCAATCTTGAATCTAGTAATTCCAAATGCAAATCCAATGCTGATTGTTGCATTTCTAAGTATATATGTAGCATTTTATTCATTCACATGGGCTCCATTAACGTGGGTTATTGTAGGAGAAATATTCCCATTGATGATTCGGGGACGTGCATCAGGATTGGCATCATCATTTAACTGGATAGGTTCTTTCTTAGTTGGATTGCTGTTCCCAATTATGATTGCTTCCATATCTCAAGAAGCTGTTTTTGCAATCTTCGGTGTGATTTGTTTGCTTGGGGTATTATTTATCCGAATTAGAGTCCCTGAAACACGCGGATTTACCTTGGAGGAAATCGAAAGAATCGGAGAAAGCAGACAAGCTAAGGGGAAAAGTGCGTAAAGAGAGGTTTGAGGTTTGGAAATATCTTTTGTATGCATTAGCTGGACAAATGCATTTTCGAATATTTGCTTTAAGGTATAAGTTCTTCCGCAATCCGGCGCGATTGTGAAAATTATAAGTCTAATTCCTTGCCTAAAATTCGGGGGATTAGGCTTTTTACTTTTCAGAAACAGAAAGACTGATTTAATGCTCAACTTGCACTTCACTTTATTTCTACGGCATCTTCCTCATTTGGCATTAGCTTATCCATCTCAAATCAAATCAAAAAATAAAATATATTGAATAAAATTCAGAATACATCTAATAGCGATTAATCAACAATGGTTCCGCTTTCTCACAATAAGTAAAAGATTTGGTTTTAAGTAAATTATCAAATAACTTGTTGACCAAGTACTAAAGAGCGCATATAATGTAACCTAACAAACGTTAGGTGGTGATATATTGCAGAAAGAATTAATCGATGCAGCATTACATCAATATGCTTTGCATGGGTATCATGGGGCAACGATGAGAAAGATTGCGACAGAAGTTGGGATAAAGCCAGCATCCATTTACTTTTTTTATAAAAATAAAGAAGAGTTGTTTATCGCTGCATTTAAACAGCTATTGAACAATCACTTCAGGAAAATGGAAAGCATTTTACTAGAAAACAGGGACAAACCTGTTGAACAAATCTTCACCGCGATGTTTCAGGGGATTGCATCGCATCATAAAGGAGATATAGAAGGTACAAATGCGTACATTTCGCTCGTTACATCACCTATACCAGAAATTACGAAGTATCTTTACAGCCATATGCTGCGATATAACGAGTGGCTCGCTGATTCACTGGAGTCTATCTTAAAAAACAGTTATCCAACAATGTTACCACGTGAGATTGATCGCGTAATTAAGCAATTTGTACTTATTGGTAACGGTATTTTTTGGGGAATTAAGTTATATAATGATGAAGATTTTGAAGAACAGGTAGTACTTGCAAGTGAAATAATTCATGCATTATTTGATGAAATAAACAAAGGTCTTATTCACGAAAGAGAATATTGATTTGAAGAAACGAAAAGTGGAGCTACTAAAGCTGTCACAGAAAGGCTCTTGCTAAACCATAGTTTTTCTAATAGAAAGGTAACCTTATGGCATTTAATGCGAAGGTTTCCTTTAGAAAATAAGCAAATAGTAAAGTACAACTTAAAAAAACGGAATATTTTAACAAGGGTTGACATTTCCTTTTAATAAGAAAATTCCCCATGTGAAAAATAATTACACGAAGGATATAGGAGGTAAGGAAAATGGGGAAAAAAGTAGCAATTGGAGACGACTATTCACTATCAAGAGTACCGATGTCAGCAAGACAGTCATTATGGAGCATCACAATAATCCGGGTAGGTGCTTTAGCGACAATCTCTCAATTTATATTAGGTGCTGCATTAGGATATGGCATGACATTTTGGCAAGCGTTTTGGGCTACGATGCTTGGAAGTGTTATTTTACAAGTAATCAGTTTCCTTCTAGGGTATGCTGGTGCACGTGAAGGTTTATCTACAAGTCTATTGTCAAGATGGACAGGGTTTGGTCGCTATGGGTCAAGTATTATTGGTGGCGTAATTGCCATATCTTGTGTTGGCTGGTTCGGCGTACAGAACTCTGTTTTTGCAGATGGGCTGGTACAGGCATCCGGAGGGAAATTACCGCTTCCTGTCGCTGCTGCGATTACTGGATTAGGTGTTACCGTGCTTGTAATGTTTGGTTTTAAACTATTAAGTATAACTGCCGCGATAACAGTCCCTGCTTTTCTGTTGGCGGTCGCTGTTGGAATATATCAGGTATTAAAGGACCACTCGATTACGGATTTAATGTCAGCTTCTCCTGCTGGTGAAGCATTATCGATGGGTGCTGCTGCTACAATGATTGCTGGTGGGTTCATTATTGGTGCGGTCATTACACCAGACTTCAGCAGATTTGCTAAGAGCGGGAAAGATGTATTTTGGATGTCAACGATTGGCTTGCTTATTGGTGAACTTGGAATCAATATGATCGCAGTTCTAATGGCACTTGCAGCTAGAACCAATGACATTGTAAGTATTATGGTGTCAACTTCTGGTTGGCTTGGAGCACTTGTAGTTGTATTATCGACGGTTAAAATTAATAATTTAAATCTATATTCTTCTTCACTCGGCTTTACGAACATTTTTGATTCTATCTTTAAAATAAAATTGAATCGCGGAATGGTAACACTTGTTATTGGAATTATTGGAACAGTACTTTCGGTTATTGGTATTCTGGATTACTTTGTTGATTTCCTTGTATTCTTAGGAGTGCTTGTACCACCAATTGCTGGGATTATCGTCGTTGAATATTTCATCTTAAAAACAAACCGGCAAGTATTGGATGAATCGAGAGCAAAAGGTACGTTACCATCAACTGTTGACAAAATGCATCCAATTACGCTCATTGCCTGGGCAGCAGGATTTGCAGCTGGTTATCTACTAACAGTAGGAATTCCTTCAATCAATTCACTTTTAGTCAGTGGTATCGTCTATTATTTGGGCGCATTGCGTATAAAAAATGGTAAAAACAAAAAAGAGTTAAATGGAAAAATTGCATAATGACAACGAAGTAAATTCACCTGAAGACTTAGTAAATGCTAAGTCTTCTAAAGAATAGTGGAGGTAATAATAAATGAGAAAAATTGGGAAACAGGAAATTGAAGATATTGCTGTAGGTGCAGCATTACTTGGAACTGGCGGGGGCGGGGACCCATATATTGGGAAACTGATGGCACTGCAAGCAATCGAGGAATATGGACCGGTAACATTGTTAGATGTGGATGAAGTTCCCGATGACGCTCTGATTGTTCCTTCATCGATGATGGGAGCACCAACGGTTATGCTGGAGAAGATTCCAAGTGGTGAAGAGGCGATTGAAGCTTTTCAAAAACTGGAGGAATACTTAGGGAAGAAAATCTATGCAACATTCCCAATTGAAGCGGGTGGGGTAAACTCCATGCTTCCATTTGCACTTGCAGCAAGATTAGGATTACCTGTTATTGATGCAGATGGGATGGGAAGAGCATTCCCTGAATTGCAAATGGTGACCTTTTATTTAGATGGTATTTCTGCAACACCAGCAGTGATTGCTGATGAAAAGGGAAATACAGCATTGTTATCGACGATTGATAATGTTTGGACGGAGCGGATTGCTCGTGCAGCTACGATTCAAATGGGTGGTTCCGTCATGAATGCCATGTATTCGATGACCGGGAAAAATTTAAAGGAAAGTGGCATCAGCAATATCTTGAAGCTTGAAGAGGAAATTGGAAAAACAATCCGACTTGCTAAAGCTAACAATGTGGATGCCATCCAGGAAGTACTGAAAACCGTTGGCGGATTTGAATTATTTCAAGGGAAAGTGACCGATATCAATCGTAAAACGGAATCAGGATTTGCAAAAGGTATCGCAACATTTGAAGGGCTTAATGATTATAAGGATGAAACATTGCAGCTTCGTTTTCAGAATGAACATTTACTTGCACAAACAGACAAGCGATTGCTTTGTGTGACACCGGATCTAATCGCTGTTCTTGATTCAGAAACAGGACTTCCAATTACAACAGAAGGAATCCGCTATGGTTCAAGATGTGTTGTCATTGGCATCCCATGTCATCCGAAGTGGCGAACAGAAAAGGGAATTGAAACAGTCGGTCCAAAGTATTTTGGTTACGACGTTGATTATACTCCAGTAGAAGAACTAGTGAATAAAGAGGTGACAAAGTAATGGGTGCTTATCGTATTGGAATTGATGTAGGGGGAACCCATACTGATGCAGTTTTATTAGATCAGAATAATCGAGTTTTATCAGAAACGAAGTCATCTACAACTGTGGATGTTGCAACAGGTATTTATCAAGCAATGCATGAAGTCATTACTAATTCTGATGTTTCTCGTGAGGATATTGGCTATGCGATGCTTGGAACAACACATTGCACGAATGCAATTGTAGAAAGAAAAGGACTGAATAACATTGCCGTTGTTCGCATTGGCGCTCCAGCAACATTGGCAGTTAAACCACTTGTAGGTGTACCAGATGAACTTCGCATCGCACTTGGAAAATATGTATATCTTGTCCGTGGCGGCCATGAATTTGATGGACGGGAAATTGTTTCATTAGATGAAGCGCATTTGTATCAGATTGCTGAGGAAGTCAAAGGTCACGTCGATTCAATCGCAATCACTTCTGTTTTTTCTCCAGTGTCAAGAGACCATGAAGAACGCGCAAGAAATATATTTAATGAAGTATTGGGAGATGAGGTTGCGATTTCCTTATCATCTGAGATTGGTTCTGTAGGATTACTCGAGAGGGAAAATGCTACGATTCTCAATGCCTCTGTCGTGAACGTTGCAAAAACTGCTGCAGATGGATTTATCAATGCTTTAAAAAATGAAGGAATTGAAGCAAAAGTATTTTTTGGACAAAATGATGGAACATTAATGTCCGTAGATTATGCGGTTAAATACCCTATCTTCACGGTTGCATGTGGCCCAACGAATTCATTGCGCGGTGCATCTTATTTAGGTGATTTATCCGATGCGATAGTCGTTGACGTTGGTGGGACAACCTCTGATGTTGGTGTATTAATCAATTCATTTCCCCGGGAATCTTCATTAGAAGTGGAAATTGGCGGAGCGCGGACAAACTTCCGGATGCCTGACCTAGTTTCGATTGGATTAGGTGGGGGTACAATCGTTCGAATTCAAGAAGATGGCGAATTCACGATTGGACCAGACAGTGTTGGATACCATTTGCCAGAAAAGGCGCTGATTTTTGGTGGAGACACATTAACGACGACGGATGTCGCTGTTGCTTTAGGAAAGGTAGAGCTTGGTGATCCATCAAAGGTTGCTCATCTTGATAAAGGATTGCTAACCCGAGTTTATTTAAAAATAGTAGAGCTTGTTGAAGAAGCAGTTGATAAAATGAAAACAAGTGCAGAGCCTATCCCGGTTATCCTGGTTGGTGGGGGGAGTATTTTATTGCCAACGGAATTAAAAGGTGCCTCACAAGTAATACGTCCTGAGCATTCAGGTGTTGCAAATGCAATTGGATCGGCAATCTCTCAAGTAAGTGGTCAGATAGAAAAAATTTATCTATTTGATGAAATTGGCAGAGAAGATGCATTAGAATGGGCTAAGGCTGAAGCTAAGGGAGAAGCAATCAATGCAGGTGCAGATCCAGACAGCCTCGTGATTGTGGACATAGAAGACGTTCCACTAGCTTATTTACCAGGAGGAGCAACAAGAGTACGAGTGAAAGCAGCTGGTGAATTGAGCCAATAGGGACGCAGGGACAGGCACCTCGTCCCAAATAGGAAGTTGGGAAGGAATCCTCATTTGGGGGAGCCTTTTATCTTTAGCTAAAGGACAAGAGGTACATTGTCCGAATATCGAAAAAAAGTAACCGTCCTCCACTCGACCAAAGTTTAGGATAGGTTACTGTCTTGCTAGGTAAGCTATTAAAGGTCCGCCGTTCTACATGCGGCTTGCAGTTGCTTTAGACAGAGTGTAACAGCACTCTGTCTATTTTTATTATACATATATTGTGTTTGTTTGTTTTGTTTGCGCAACTAGTACCAAGTATCTGGGGAATTTTCTTTAAGTACAAAAACACCAGGCTTTTAACCTGATGTTTTTGTGACTAAAAATTGTCAAACATAGAAAGAATCCCTTAATCTGGATTGTTTGTCTTCCGTATACATTAATATAGGGTAACTTTTCTTAAAAATAGACTTTTGTTTTCACCAAATCTTGGATACTGCCATCATTAGCGCTTCTTGTGTAAACCCAAAGTTCACCTGTATTTGATGTAGGGGTTCTATCAAATGGTAAAGTACTAGTGAACTTTCCATATTCAGGTGCCCCTTCATCAGCCATTGTAAAACGTTCTTTAGAGACAATGGTTCCGTTAGCATCTCTTAATTGGTGTAAAACATTAGCTTCAAAAGCTCTTGCTTGACCTTCTATTCTTTGATTATTAACAATTCTTGTTCCTGGAAGAGGAGTCCATACTATAATATTTCGAGAGGTTGGTAAAGGAAGAATCAAATGAAATTCTGGCCAAATAAGATCTCCTTGAGAACTTGGTCTACCTTGGTTTGCTTTTGTTATATTTGAAAGTGGAATTCCAAATCTACGTGAAATAGATGAAAGTGTATCTCCGGATTGTATCTCATATATAAATACAGGTACAATCAATCGTTGATTAACAGAAATAAGATTAGGATTTTCTAGATTATTGACGCCGGAAACTAAATCAATAAATGTACTAAATCTAGAAGCAATCCCACTGACTGTATCTCCTGATTTAACCATATATGTTACTTTTCCTGTTTCTGAAAGACTAGGAACAACCAGTACATTTCCAGGGAAAATAAGACCAGGATCAGTAATCGGATCAAATAAATGATTCGCACGTTCTATCGCCTCGACAGAGCTTCCCAATCTACGAGCTATTGAATATAGTGTATCGCCTTCACGTACTGTATAAATATAACCTTTCTTAGAAACTACTGGCAATATTCATCACTCCATTAAATATTTTAAAAGATAATCATTAAGGGATTCGCTATAGTATATAATTTTTTTTCGAAATGGTAAGGGCAAATTATTGAAGGGAAAGATGAAACTTTCTAATAGAATATAAAGAATGCTGCACTTTTTGTATGAGGTGAGGTAGAGAAGTGCATAAAAGGATTTTCATTTAGAAGAGGGAGTGTAAATTAGATTGTGTAAGTAAGTGAGGTACGAATCTTGCTGCGCAGTTTATTTTTTTATTATTAGAATATAAATAAGTGATCTTGATATAAAGTCCGTTGAATCAGCGAACCCAATGCTTGATTCCTGAAATTAATACACGATTTTTAATATATTTCAAAGGGCATTTTAGCCCAAATTTACTTTACGAACTAAACTAAAGAATCATATACAAAAAAAATAGAATTTTATAAAATAGTAGTGAGTAAGTTAGTTCGTGTAGGATAATTAAATTAAAGATTTTAATCGTTAAACTTTAAAAGAGGGGTGAGTGATCAATTTAGTTTGAATTAAAAAATCAAGAAATATCAGATTCATGAAAGAGGGAAGGAGTACGAAAGAATGAAACGCTATCTTATTCTATTCATTTTACTTTTTGTATCCGCTTGCTCCGATGAAGAAGTATCCCTGACTGTGAATCAACAAGAGAATGAAAATACAAAAATAGTAGAAGCAGCAGATGATGCTTCACCTGAAAGTGAACTAGAAAGTCGAACCGAAGATGTAGAAGAAAATAATGAAGAAAATGTTCAAGAAGAGGCTATAGAAAAGGAAGAAAAGGAGGATGACGTTACTCTATTTCCTTATGAGGGTGAAGTCGAACACATCTTTTTCCACCCGCTTATGGCGTACCCGGAGCTATCTTTTGCGGGTCCACAAGCTCAAGGATACAATGATTGGTTCATCACCGTTGACGAGTTTAATAGAACTTTGGAAGAATTGTATAAACGAGATTTTATACTTGTTCACTTGGGAGATGTTTACGAAAAAGTAGATGGAAAGATTCAGAAGAAAACACTTCAACTTCCTGAGGGTAAGAAACCAGTAGTCATTTCCGTTGATGATGTAAACTACTACGAATACATGAGGCAAGAAGGAAACGTTTATAAATTAATTTTGGATGATGAGGGTCGTGTTGCTACCTATTCCCTTAATCCAAAAGGGGAAGAAGTGATTTCTTACGAGAATGAAATCATTCCTATCTTAGATACTTTTGTCGAAGAAAATCCTGATTTTTCCCATGAAGGAGCAAAAGGAGTCCTTGCCTTAACTGGATACGAGGGGGTTCTTGGATATCCGACTCACAATCTCGATTCCAAAGATTATGATAAAGAAAAGAAGAAGGCAATCGCTGTAGTAGAGCGTCTAAAAGAAACCGGCTGGACGTTTGCAAGTCACTCTTACTCTCATATGGATATGGGGAAAGCTTCATTAGAAAGTGTTAAACGTGACACGGAACAGTGGAAAAAAGAAGTGGAGATTATTACTGGTCCAACTCCCCTGTACATTTATCCGTTTGGCTCCCGTGTAAAACATGGCGGGGAACAATTTCAATATCTCGCCGAGCAAGGGTATGAGGTGATCGCTGCCGTTGGACCCACATCTTATACAGAGGTCGTACATAATGTATATACGGGGGATCGTCGTCGTATCGATGGAATGGCACTAATTGATCAACCCCATCTATTAACAGATTTACTCGACCCTGATTATGTCTTGGATAGAGAGAATCGGCCCGAAGAGTATTTGAAGTAGTGGGATAAAGTATAGAATACTTTGTTAATGGTATAGCATCTGTATCAGTAGGTATGGGAACGATTTGAACCTTCAAGTAATTTATTCAAGACTTGTTGTGATGATTGTTAAAGAAATGAGAAAAAGTAACCGTCCTTGACTCGATCGAATTTTAGGATGGGTTACTTTTTTTGTTAAATAGGCTATTAAAGGTCTGCCGTAAACGTTATAAATACAATATAGAACATTAGTTCTATATTGTAAATGTAATTTGGGAATAAATTATTGTGTAAAAGAGCAGAGACAGATACCTTGTTCTTTTGCCGATGGGGAGATGTGTTACAGTGGACTGCCCACTATACAAATCTCAACCCAATTCAACATATAATACCACCTTTTACACTTTTATTTCGATTGTAACTATGAAAGGGTTTTTTATAGGGAAAAATATGGACTGCCAGGGAGTGGACGGTGAATCTGGACGAGGTGGAAAAATGTGTGAATGAAT
Source organism: Oceanobacillus zhaokaii (assembly GCF_003352005.1). Lineage (GTDB taxonomy): Bacteria > Bacillota > Bacilli > Bacillales > Amphibacillaceae > Oceanobacillus > Oceanobacillus zhaokaii. The sequence goes on along the minus strand of NZ_CP024848.1, from coordinate 3,298,742 downwards.
CGGTTTCAGTATTTTTGGATCTTTGATAATGTTGAACAAAGAGGCTGGCAAAAAGCGTCAATTCAATAAGTCAAACCACGGTATTTTATGCAAAAAGTGGAAGTCTGATACCCGGTCGGCGTTGGTGAAGTATAAGTTGATACATAATTGCTTTGGAGTGAAAGTGCGGGCATCTGATTAGAAAATCACGTTGCTCGGCAGTTTGCATGCATCAATCAGATAAGAGAAAACAATAAATCGATAAGTCCCATACTTAAAACAGAAACAAAACAAAAACAGAAGAGAGGAAGAGGAAGGATGCCGCGGGATTGGTTTTATTTTGAACATACTTTTTGGTACTTTGGCTGGACGTTAGTGTGGTGGAAGATAGGGTGGCAGAAAGAACACAGGTACCTTGCCATCTTCTGATGGTGAGATTTGGGATAGTGCCCCTGTCCCTGTATTCATTCCAACATGCATCATTTCTAATTCATTGACCCTTCAATTTCATTTGTGCTTCTTTATCACCTTTAAGTGCAGCTTTTTTATACCAATACTTCGCTTTTTTTAGGTTTATAGGAGTGCCTACACCGGCTTCATAGCAAAATCCGAGGTTGAATTCACCATCAACATCCTGTCTGTCAGCAGCCATTGCAAACCAGCTTATGGCTTCTTCGCCACGGTCATTTTCAAATGCTTCCTGTCCGAGGTGATTTGCTGCAAAGTCATCACCTCGAAGGGCTGATTGTATGTACCAATGCTTTGATTTTGTTAAATTAGCTTCCGTGCCGATTCCGTTTTTATATAAATATCCGAGCGTATACATTGATTCTGCAACACCTAGTTCAGCAGCTTTTGAAAAGAGCTCGAAAGCACGTTTATCATCTTTTTCCACATACTCTCCATGCAAATACATGTCTGCATAATTGTTCATTGCGTCAGGATGACCTTTTAATGCCGCATCCTTATAGCACGCAAATGCCTTTTCAATGTTTTTATCTACAACAATGCCATCAAAATAATAGTTGCCAACCCAGAAGATGGCATCGATATTAACTGCATTGGCTGACGAATTATACCATACAAACGCCCAATCATCCCGCCCGATTGACTTATAGAATTTTCCGAGTACAAGCTGTGCTTCCGAATCGCCCTGCATCGCGTTTTGATATAACGTAATCGCTTCCTGCAATTCATCCTTATCCAATGTAATGGCAGCCATATCATTGGTAGGTGTAATCACCTCCCGTAAGAGGCACCCTAAATCACGCAATAAGATTTCTTGATATGCTGCTTGATACGCTGATAAAGCACTCACTTGTGAATACAGAATACCAATATCGTACGAAAAATCGATAGCTTCTGCATGACAGTCCTCTAAAATTTCGGCAATCGTTTCTAGTTTTTCATGCCCTTGTTTCAGTTCAGGCAATAGAAATGCTGCTTTTTTATAGCCATGTTGACTAAGCGCTTTTTGTAACTGCTGTATATCCACGAAGTCACACTTCCTTTAAATCATTCCTTCTCACTATCATACCATCTCATGAGTGAACAGTAAGCATACTAGCATTTGATGATGCACTTCGGTTTCGTATTTTATCATTTCATGAAGGCACTCACCTACATACATTATGCCAAATTGATGCATATTATTCTTCACGTGTAAGACCTTTTCACCCTGCACCCAGACTTCTCGAATATTCTCCGGTCGAACTAGATACTGATCTTTTGGAAAGCAGACGGCGTCGCAGGATTAATATTAAACTTAAAGGGAAATTAAGTTTCTTGATAGAGTTTATGGACCAGAGTTTTTCTGTTATAACCAAAGTTTGCTTCACAAAATTTATTCTAAAGTCCTATATCAAATATTCATTCTTTAGACTTATTGTTTCGATATAGTCAATGAATTATGATAAATATGATGGTAATTATTGGAATTATCTTTTGTTATCCCCTTTTTTCGAGTGTTACGATAAATAGGCTTGCTTACCTTTTCTTCTACCATAGTGACATGGAGGTTGTTATAATCATCTTGGTTCTATATATTAGAAAACTGAAACGGAAGGAACCCGGTAAATAATCTATGCAGGCAGTTTGTCAATAAATTTATTATCAAAAATATTAGTTATAAAGGGATAAGAATGCATTGGGGATTACTTTCGTATGGAGGAAATTGGTTAGTAGAAAAGCGATTGATAAAATGGCTTAGTTAATGGGTTCAAATCTTTATTACGTTCTCACGAGGAATACAGAAATACAAAAGAAAGCCCTGTGGAGGAAATCTCTCCACAGGGCTTTACATCTAAACGGAATCTAATATCGAATGGTTAAAGTTACATAAGATTATCTCATTTGTCCAGGGCATTCATCTTTTCCACTAAATAGTATGAATATCTGTAAACTCCCTTTCTTCCTGAATTCGGGAAATATTTAAAAAATAATCTTGACAAGTTTATACTTGTCGACTAGTATGTAAGCGCCACCTATACAGAAAGGAGAGTATTAAGAAGAAACGTACATATTTATTTGAATCTGGTATCCATGGAGTCGGAAATTGGCGTTTATCTGCTTAGGAGAATTTCGATAAAAATGAAATCATCGGCAGTAAAGGGAGTATTACTTCAATTTAGGAAGTGAGCCCATTGTTTTAAGAACAGTTGATGGAACAAATGAATTTAGTTTCGAACCTACAGCATGTGCATCAACCGCTTTTTGAAACGGTCGTGGCTGGATTAACGGGTAATAGAGAACTGTATACAAGTACCGGGGATTCTGGCGCAAGAGCCAGCCAGGCTATGGTTGAATTTTTCAAATAAACGAACAGGGGAATGAGGGAATTATGACTTTGAGAATAAAATTTGATGACATGAAAGCTGAATTTAAAAGAGTACTAATGAAAAAGGGATTCTCTGAACATACAGCTGATGAAGCAGCAATTTCTTTCACTAGTAATAGCTGTGACGGCGTTTACTCCCACGGTGTAAATAGATTCCCTAGAGTTGTTGAATATATAGAAAAAGGTTACATAAAGCCAGATGCTGTTCCAGAGAAAATCAGTGGTTTTGGTGCATTAGAAAGATGGGATGGAAATCTAGCATTAGGAAATCTAGCCGCAAAACGCTGTATGGATCGGGCGATGGAAATAGCTTCTGAATTTGGAATAGGCTGTGTCGCTTTACAGAACACGAATCATTGGATGCGGGGCGGGGAGTATGGCTGGCAAGCAGCAGAAAAAGGATATATTGGAATCCTATGGACGAACACGCAACCTAATATGCCTGCTTGGGGTGCTAAAGATAGAAGGATTGGTAATAACCCTATTATTCTAGCATTACCTAGAGAAGATGGTCCTGTTGTTGTCGATATGGCAATGTCACAATATTCTTATGGGAAAATTGAAAGTTACCGAATGGAAGGCAAGGAGTTACCGGTACCAGGTGGATTTGATAGCGAGGGGAACCTTACTACAGAGCCAGAAAAAATAGAAGAAACATGGAGGGTATTACCTATAGGTTATTGGAAAGGATCAGGATTATCAATTGTACTTGATCTCATTGCATCCATGCTGTCAGGTGGAAACACTACGCAAGATGTTGGTAAATTAGGAGCAGATGAATATGCCTTATCACAAGTATTTATCTCCATTTCACCAGATAAATTAGGCGATATTTCCAAATTGGAGGCGAGTATTGATGAATCTATTCAATATATTAAAGAATCGGTTCCTGCAACAAGTGACGGCGAAGTGTACTATCCTGGGGAACGTACAATGAATACGAGAGTGAAGAATTTAGAGTTAGGAATACCTGTAAATGAGGGAGTATGGGAGAAAATAAAGTCAATGTAAAATAAGTGGTTTGGGACTATGAGGGCTGAGGAAATGCTACAGTATGAGTGCTTAGTCTAAAATTGGTTAAATAAAAAGACAGCGACAGAGAACTCACTCCTCTGTCGCTGTCTTAACCTTAACTAAAAAAAACCATTTTCATCACAAAATCTACGTTCCGCAGCCCGCTTTTTTGCCGCTTGTCCTAGCATTGCTTCGATAGAAACACCTTCTTGCGAGAGTTAATTACACATTATAATTTTTAATTTCATGATATCCTCTGCCTTGGTAACTCAATATTAATAGAGTTCTAGTACTTTGGGTAACAAGTATTATGGCTACTTATAAAAAATAATATGTTTTGAGTAAATTCTGGGTATCTATATTTAGAATATTGACAAAAATATATAATAATTATAATATATAGTAAATTCAATACCAATAGATTTTCAAAATTTGTTTGTAGACCCAACAATTTAATCATAATATTGAAAGCGTTTTCCTTAAGGAATTACATTTTGCTGAAATTATTGTTTCCCCAACAGGAAGATTAGCCGACCTATAGTAAAAGTCTGTGTGGGAGACAGTCTAGTTTCGGTGAATGCAATTATAAAAAAGATTTTTTAATAGAGGGGGATAATTAATGGGTAAAAAATGGTATCTTTGTTGGATTGGTTTGTTGGTATTCGTACTATTCTTAGCAGGGTGTGGCAATGATGAAGATGCTTCGGGGAAAGGAAAAGATGATTCAGGAAATGAAGATGGCGTTACTATAAAGTTTCATACATGGATTAATGATGATGCTGGAAAATGGGATAAAGTAGTTGCTGCATTTGAAGAAGAACATCCTGAGATAAATGTTGAGGTTGAGCCTTTAGTTGAAAATATGTCGAATGAAGAATATCTTCAAAAATTAGATTTGCTTGCCTCTTCGGGTGAGGAGTTAGACGTGATGATGTTTTCGGATGTAACAGATCTTTCTAAGAGAGCTGATGCAGGTTTAGTCGCACCTATTGATTCATTGATAGAAGAAGAAAAACTTAATATAGAAGAAGAGTATAGTAATAGTAGTTATCCTAAAATTGATGATTCATATTATGGACTTCCAGGGAAGATGGTTACGATGCTAGTTTTATTAAATAAAGACCATTTGGATGAAGCGGGATTGCCAGTACCAACGGATTGGACTTGGGAGGATTACAAAGAATATGCAGAAAAATTAACTAAAACGGAAGGAAATACAAAAAGGTATGGTTCATACTTCCATACTTGGCCAGACGTATATTTTATTTTAAAATTGCTGGGCAAACAAGAAAACTCAAGTATTGTTAATAGTGACGGTACTTCTAATATGGAAGATCCAATGTTAGAGGAAACGCTGAAGCTGCGCTATGATATGGAACAAGTTGATAAGTCATCTGTCCCATTATCAGAAACACTTTCACAGAAACTCGATTATAGACAACAGTTTTTCTCCGAATCTGCCAGCATGATTCCATCGGGAAGTTGGATGGTCAGTGAATGGGGAGCATTTACACCTGATTTCACAATGGCATGGGCTCCATGGCCAAAGAATAATGAAGAGGGTCCTTCTTACACAGAAATTGGAGGAGATATTTTTAGTATTGCTAATAACTCCGAACATAAGGAAGAGGCATATACATTTATTAGATGGATGACAACGGAAGGGATGATATTACAAGAGACTTGGATCCCTACATGGAACAACTCCGACTTAAATGAAGTATTGGACAACATTATTGCGACTACAACAAACCCTGAAGCAGTGGATAAAGAATCACTAATTTATACCTTAGAAAATTCAGTGCCAGGAATACGATCATATCCTTTTTCCTATCTAACAGAGGCTTATAATGAATTTAACACGGAAGCAGAACTTTATTTACTTGGTGATCAAGACTTGGAAACAACCATATCAAATGCAAAGGAAAAAGTTCAAGCAGTAATTGATGAGAATCAAAAATAATAATAATAAAAGAGCAAATTACTTCTTCAAAAAGTAATTTGCTTTTTTTAACTGTTAAGCAATTTAGCTCAAGCCAAAATGCTAAGTCGTCTGCGATTATCCACTGCATATAGCCACTATAGAGCTTATTCTTTTGAATGATTTAATTCGACTTCTCCAAAATCCATTTTCTTAAGTTCTATTTTACTAAATGAATTGCTAGCAGCTGAAGTAATTAAGTAAGCCAATATACTTCCGCTGAAAAATAGTAGAATAGCAGGAAAGAACATAGTAATAACAGCAATGACAATTACACTTGATATGATTGCAAATGTTGCCAGTGGATTCGCAATCATAATTAAAAAGGCATTTTTAAAAATATGAAAGATCTTTAAATCATAATGTGCATAAATCGGAAAAACATACAAAATACACATACAAAAAATAAAAATTAAAATAATCAATGGGTAGTAAAATAATTGCAAAATTGAATTGCTAGTTTCTTGAATAAAATACAAATCAAAATAAAAAATGACTGCAACGGTTACAAGTAAGAAGCCCATTTGATTACTTTTTATAAACTCTTGCTTGTAAGTCTTCCAAAATGTTTTAAAGATAGGAAGCTCCTCTTGTCTTCTTAATTTACTAATTACTGAGAACATGGAAATTGTGGCTGGGAAAAAGCCAAAAATAACCAATCCCAAGATAGAAAATAAAATCCATAAAATATTTATTAGAGCTAATTTCAAAATCCAATTTGATACTTTATAAGAAAATTGAGTATATCTATCAGAATTCATAAATTTCCACTCCTTAGATGTATTTGTATTTTAATATTAACCATAACTAATATTAATACTCAATCATTTTTCACCGGAAGTAAAAATATTCTCAATATAGTAAAAATACTTAATTGTAATCGATTGTTTTTAAAGATACAATGTGTGAAAGAAAAGGGGTGAATAACATGAAAGAGGCAAAAGAAATAAGAGAATTCGACACAGAATTGAAAGCGTTGCCAATTAGTTCTAATGCAAAGCAGCAAGGAAGAAATAGAAAACCGATATTCAAAGGATGGAAAGATACGATTGTCGGCTATATTTTTATTTCACCTATGTTTATTGGAACATCGATTTTAGTAATCTTTCCAATCCTAGCAACTATATTCTTAAGTTTTACAGATTGGAATTTTATCACTGGAGTTGGTGGATTTAATTTTATTGGTTTAGAAAACTTTAAAACGTTATTAGGCGATGACATCTTTATCAAATCGCTCATACACAATTTTATTTTGCTTCTAGTAGTCCCGATTGGGTTATTAATTTCTTTAACTCTTGCAGTTATTATTAATAACCATGTTTACTTTAAAGATGTCTTCAAGGTAGTTTATTTTATGCCTTATATTTCAAGTGTTGTTGCGGTTGCAATTGTATTCCAAGTACTTTTCCATCCAACGATGGGGCCAATTAACCAATTACTACTATCACTTGGAGTAGAGAATCCTCCAGGGTGGATTGCGGATACCAATTTTGCACTTATCTCCGTAATGGTCATATTAATTTGGATGAATATTGGTTTTCAATTAATTATTTATTTAGCAGGACTTCAAAATATACCGAAAGAACTTTATGAAGCGGCAGAAATGGACGGGGCCTCAGCCTGGTATAAGTTCAGAAAAATTACTGTACCACTTGTTTCTCCAACAACTTTCTTACTATTAGTTACAGGGTTTATCAGTACGTTTAAAGTATTCGATTTAATTGTTGTCTTGACCAATGGTGGTCCAGCAAATTCAACATCGGTTCCAGTTTTCTATTTGTATCAACAAGCGTTTATTGAATTAAAGACAGGTTACTCATCAGCTATTGCATTAATACTTCTAGTATTAGTACTTCTCATCACGTTCTTGCAGTGGCTTGGGCAGAAAAAATGGGTTAACTATTAACATACGGAAAGGAGGGGAAACAATTGGAAAAGGTGTTAAGAAAGATAGACATACGGAAATTAATCATGACGATTATCATGACTGTTGGTGGGATAGTATTCTTGTTACCTTTCATTTGGATGGTCTCTGCCTCATTTAAGCTAGAAGAGGATGTACTTACTTTTCCAATTCAATGGATTCCACAAACATGGAATGCAATAGAAAATTATTCCCAGGTGTGGTTTGGAGATAAATCCTTTCTATTATATTACTGGAATACTATTAAAATCTCAGTTCTTACAACATTAACTTCTGTTGCCGTTTCAAGTCTCGCCGCATATGCATTTGCAAAAATAAAGTTTAAGGGTAGAGACATCGTATTTTTAATCGTTCTTGCGACATATATGATTCCACCACAATCATTATTAGTGCCACAGTTCTTAATGTATACTTGGGCAGATTTATTCGATTCACATCTTGGTTTAATCCTGTTAAATAGTTTTAGTGTATTTGGAACCTTTATGCTGCGACAATTTTTCCTGGGAATTAATGATGAAATCATAGAATCTGCAAAAATAGACGGAGCAGGACACTTTCGAACATTTTTCCATATTGCATTGCCATTAGTAAGTCCAGCGATTGCAACCTATGCAATATTACGTTTCATCTGGACATGGAATGATTATCAGTATCCATTAATCTTCATAAGATCCGAGGAATTATATACGTTGCAGCTAGGAATTGCACAATTTGCTGATGCACATGGATCCATTTATTCATTAATGATGGCAGCTGCTGTTTCGGCAATTATACCGCTTTTAATCGTATTTATTATCGGGCAAAAGCAGGTTATTGAAGGAATTCAATTAGGTGGAGTGAAAGGGTAATATAAAATAATGAACATAAGTGGAGGGTTACAGATGAAGAAAAGATGGTATAGTTTAGGCCTTAGTTTATTGGTATTCGTAATCATCTTGGCAGGCTGTGGTAACAATGAAGAGGCTTCTGGTTCAGAGAATGGTAGTTCAGAAGATAAAGTGACGATTAAATTCCACACATGGATAAATAATGAGGTTGGAAAATGGGATGAGGTTGTTGCTGCGTTTGAAGAGGAACATCCTGACATAAATGTTGAAGTCGAACCACTCGTAGAAAACATGTCTCATCCAGATTACCTTCAGAAGTTAGACTTGTTAGCTTCATCTGGTGAACAGTTAGATGTTTTTATGTTTGCAAATAGCTCAGAATACGTGAAAAGAATTGAGCCTGGTTTAGTAGCGCCACTTGATGAGTTTATTGAAGAGGAAGGACTAAATGTAGAAGAAGAATATAACTACAGCTATCCTAAAGTAGATGAATCATATTATGGTTTGCCTGCGAAATCAAGCATTCGTCTAGTAATGCTGAACAAGGATCATTTGGATGAAGCAGGGTTACCAGTACCAAAAGAATGGACTTGGGATGAATATGAAGAATACGCGAAGAAATTAACAAAAGGAGAGGGTACTGATAAGCAATATGGTTCCTACTTCTATACATGGCCAGACACGTTTCTTATCCTAAAATTATTAAGTAAAGCTGATAGTTCTAGTATGATTAATAATGATGGTTCTTCTAATATGGATGACCCACTGTTAGAAGCGTCTCTTAAATTACGCTATGATATGGAGCAAGTTGATAAAACTTCGGTGCCATTAGCAAATACGCTTTCTCAAAAACTTGATTACAGGCAACAGTTCTTTACTCAATCGGTAAGTATGGTTCCGATCGGTAGTTATATGCTTACAGAGTGGGGAGAATTTACACCTGACTTTACAATGGCATGGGCACCTTGGCCAACTAACAGCGAAAACGATCCTTCATACACTCAAATCGGTGGGGATATTATGAGTATAGCAAACAACTCTAAACATAAAGAGGAGGCCTATACTTTTATAAGATGGATGACTACAAAGGGTATTGAACAACAGGGTGTCTGGACTCCTTCATGGAATAATGCAGATTTAGAAGGAGTAGTAGATAATTTAATTTCTACAACATCTAATCCAGAAGCGATTGACAGAGAGTCGTTTTTATACACAATAGAGAATTCAGTTCCATCAGAAATTTTACTCCCTCAACCGTATGCAACAGAAGCTTATAATGAATTGAATGCACAAGCAGAACTATATCTGCTTGGGGAACAAGACTTAGAAACTACACTATCAAATGCAAAGGAAAAAGTGGAAGCAATCATTGATGCAAATCAATAGATTCTCTTAAATAGAGGGTGTCCCAAAAGTCTAGCTTTTGGTGACACCCTCTATTTTTTAGTAGTTAAGAAAGTAAAAATATTTCTTACTAGATAAGTGCAACTAAGGCTGTCACCGAAAGGCTTGGTTAAACCTTAGTTTTCTAATATCAGATGCGAACTATTTCAAAATAAAAACCGACAAGTTTATTCAGTTTTTTTAGTAAACCTGTCTTAATTTTAAAATATTTAGAATTTAATAGAGGAATATGATAAAATTGTATCGAGGAAGTTTAAGGGGGCAAGTAATGAAAGCCAATACATGGAGGCATACTCTAACTTTAAGACAGCGTTTAATTATATCTGCAATTCTATGTGTTTTCTTACCCTCACTTATTACATTGGTAGTCTCTAATTATATTACAAAAGATGAATTAGAAAAAAGGGCTGTAACTAATATCGAGGAAACATTAAGATATGTGGAACTGAATGTTACGAGTTATTTAGAGGATTTAATATATGTCTCTAATTATTTACAATTTGACAATAAAATAAATACTTTATTGAAAGAAAATGAGCATCAAATTTATGATAATTCTAAAGATAATTTAAATGCAATAAAAAATATAAAGATTACTAATGATCTAAGGAATATTATCAATATATTGAGCCCTTTTTATTTAACAATTCTTTTAGAAGATGGTTTTTCTTATACAAATTATTCTAAAACGGAATATAACCCTAATAATTTTTTAACCCTTGATTGGTTTAAAGATATAAGTGATTCCAGCTACAATAGCATTAACTGGATAGGTGTTCATCCAACCTATATTAAGTCTGACCAAGCGAAGGAACCTAATCTAATTACTATTACAAGAACACTAAAGCTTTCTCAAACTAAAAATGCATACACAATTATTAGTATAAATGAAAGCGATATCAGTGATATTTTAGAAGAAGCTAATTTTAATAATCAACAAGAATTTATGTTAATAGATGCAGACGGTGTCATTCTATCTAGTGATAATAAAAAAGAAATACAAAAACAATTTAATTATAATTATCAAATAGAAAATGAACAATCGAACTATTCTATCGTAACTTATAAAGGGATGGATTATTTTCTAGTCAGTTATCCATTGACTTATAATAACTGGAATTTGGTAAGTTTAGTACCGTACAAAGAAATGGTTGGAAATGTCAATACGATAACGCGTAATACGTTAATATTGCAATATCTATTTTTTGCTGCTTTTTTAATTCTCCTTATATACCTTGTTACTAGATTAACTAGACCAATAAATAAACTAAGTTTAATTACAAAAGAGGTTGAAAAAGGAAATCTGCAAGTGCGGTCTAAATTCCAAGGAGCAGGAGATATCGAAACATTGGGATATTCCTTTGATAAAATGCTGGATCAAATAGAAGAAATGATAAATCAGATAAAGAAAGAGGAAAAGGGTAAACGTAAAGCAGAACTAGAGATGCTTCAGGCTCAAATTAATCCGCACTTTTTATTTAATATATTGAATTCCATTCGCTTAAAAATAACATTGAACGGTGATAAACATAGTGGCCAATTAATTCAGTCATTATCATCTTTATTACGTATGACGATAAATCGCAACAATGAATTTATTACATTACAAGAAGAAATTGAAACGGTTCATCACTATGTTAAATTAATGAATTTTAGGCATAATGGTCATGTTGAAATTATTAATGAGTTATCCTCCGAGACATTAATGGTAGAAGTACCAAGATTCTTTCTTCAACCTATAATTGAAAACGCAATCATTCATGGCTTCAACCAAAAGGGAGGAAATATAATAATTTCTGCAGCTATAAAGAACAATCTACTATTCATTGGAATAAAAGATAATGGAAAAGGCATGAGTGAAGGGGTATTATGTGAACTGCAAAATAATATGCTGCATGTAAATTTGACTAATCAAAAAGTAAATAGATCATCTTTTACTGGAATAGGATTGAAAAATGTTTATCAAAGGCTTTTGCTCATTTATGGGAATGAGTTCCATATGGAAATTAATAGTCAAATAGAAAAAGGAACAGAGATTGAGATTTACATACCAATGGAAGAGGGAGTGTTAAGTAATGTATAAGGTTGTCCTTGTAGATGATGATTATATCGTATTAGAGTATTTAACAAAAATGATCCCTTGGGAAGCGTTAGGCTTTTCTATAATTGGTAGTTTCCAGGACGGTAAAAAGGCATTAGACCAACTTGAGTTGGAAATGGCGGATTTAGTAATTACAGATATTGGAATGCCTGTGATGGACGGGATAAGTTTACTTCGATATTCTAAAGAATTAAATCCTAATTTGTTCTCTATCATATTATCCTGTCATGATGATTTTCAGTATGCGCAGCAAGCGATAAAATTGGATACCTTTGAATATATCTTGAAGGAATCTATGGATGCAAATAATATAACGAAACTATTAGCCGAATTAAAAGTAAAAATGGATATAGAGAAAAGTAAAAGATACCAAATGGATAAGCTAGAAGAAGAAAAACATAAATATTTTAAACGAAATTTAATAAATTCCTTAATCGAAGGAGAAATCATAGACCAAGAATTAAGTGAGTTAGGAATAAATATTACTACATGTATACCGGTCTTTTGTTTCATTGATCAGTTTCAAAAGGTCGACCACCATTCTAATGAAATATTGAAACGCAAGATAGAACAAATTTTAAGCAAAGCAGATATTTCACTTCATCTTTTTTATAAGGAATCCATGTTTATTATGTTTTATCATTCTGCTTCGTCACTGAACCAGAATTTAACGAAGACGATAAAGGAAATTCAATATACTATTAAAAAGGATATGAATCTAAGTATTACATGTATTATTGGTGACAAGTATGGCTCCTCTAATGGTATATTAGATCAACTGGATGCTATTAATAATCAAAGATTTTACTTGAAGTATGGCTCGATAACTGAGCTAACAGAGCTAGCTTTTTCAACTGATAATTTATACTCCTATTTTATTGATACTTTAGAAGAACTAAGGATAAAGATAATTGAGGCAGATGATCAGGGGATAAGTAACGTAATACGAGAGTGGACATCTATTATTATTCAACATAATTATCAGCCGCATATTGTAAAAGAGTGGACAACCAAATTACTATTGGACATAAAAATAAAGCTTAATTCCATATTGAACTTTGAACCTGGGTTTTATTTACACAATTCGGATAACAAAATTACAAATGCACAGACTATTTTTCAGATTGAAGAGATACTAAATGATACATTAGCTGAAGTAATCGAAAAAATAAAAGAAACAAAGGAGCTTCCAAAGCGAAATGAGGTCATAGAAGCGCAGAAGTATGTACTATCAAATCTGGATAGAAAGATTACTTTAAAGAATGTAGCTGAATTTCTACATTTAAACTCAAGTTATTTCAGCAGGCTATATAAGCAAGAAACCAATGAAAATTTCATTGATTTCGTTAATAAATCAAAGATGGAAAAAGCGAAAGAATTAATAGATAGTTCAAACGTAACAATTGAGAATATATCCGAAATGCTGGGATTTGATTCTAAGAGTTACTTTATTAGAACGTTTAAAAAGTATTTAGGGATGTCACCGACAGAATATAAATATTATTTAACATCATTTAAAGATGAAAAGCATGGGTAATATGCGGATAAAAAACTTATAAAGCAATTTATACAATAGGCTTATGTGTTTCAAACAATATGACCATTGGAAAATTGACATGATATAAATGCGAGCTTGATGCAGGAATATGTACAGAAATTTGAGCAGAATTCACGAACCTAAAAATCAGACTGAGTTAATCTAAATCGAATGAACAGATGAAATAAACTTCCTTACTGTAATAAGCTCTCACTTTATTTCTACGACATATTTCGTTAATATTTGTAATAAAACTTAAGCGGTGTGATGTTTTGACCTTTTTACTAATTTTATGGATAATCATTATGCTAATTGGATTGTGCACAGAAGATGTCTATGCGTTGTTTGCTAATGGCGAGATTAGTTTTTCATTTACATGGACTCCTAATTGGGAACATTTTTTACAGCTATATCCAATAGATACTGTCAGTAGTTTTGAACTTTTTGGGCATTTTATCATATTTTTCATTTTAACTTGTTTAATAATTGAAGTTGTTTCGAACTATGCTCATATTTTAGTTGCTGCCTTTACTTTCGCAATCTTTACCGAGATCATACAGGTTTTCTTTGGGCGAGGTGCAGACTTGTATGATATTCTGATGGATCTATTAGGAATAGTCGTTGCAATTGGGGATTACTATCGTTTGGAGGAAAGTAGTTAGGAGAAAAGCTAGTAATATGGTTTAGGTATATAAATAAATACAAATGAAAGCTCTGTGGATATTTCTCTCCTCAGAGCTTTTCATTTAAACTGTATAGGCTAATATTGAATGGTTGCAAGCTTTTAACAGTGCCCGAACACTAGTTTACAAGGTATTTTTTATTAGAAAAACGAGTACAAAGAAAATCTTTGAAGATACCACAGGTAGGTGATCAAATCAAACAAATCAGCTGTCCATTATCCAACTATTGATACTAATCGTTTAATATATCAAATGATTAATTAGTTTTCCAGTAGGTAAATGGTACAAACTAGCTTTATCGATTCGGGTTAAAAATTAAATTAAACACAGATACTGTTTCCTTGCCTATATTTTTATACGTATGATGCACATCTCCAGAGAAAACAATGGCTTCTCCGCTTGAGGCTTTGTAGACTTTGTCTTCTATTTCAATTTCTATAGTTCCAGTGTAAACGAAAACATACTCTTTAACATCCTTAAAATGCGGATCGGATATATGTATGCAGCCAGGCTCTAATTCCATTTTATAAACCTCAAATTTGGTTTCGTTATCGAAAGGTAGAAATGGAGAAATAATATATTTCCCATCATCTTCAATCAATCGGGTTAAGTTGTCTGTTTTTACAATTTGTACAGTTGCTTGCTGAGTTTTTACCATTAGTAAAGAAGGGGTTACATTAAGGCCACTAGCAATTTTCCAAAGAGTAGTCACTGTAGGGGTTTTTTGTCCCTTTTCAATTTGAGCAAGCATGCTCTTACTTACACCTGTGAGTTGAGCTAATTGATCAAAAGAATATCCATTTTCCTTACGTATTTTTCCTATATTATTTCCAATGATATTAATTATATTTTCCATAAATTCCTCCAAAACTATTGTTCATTATAGTGAGTTGTTGTATACTAAAGAAAATTCAGTATTTTATGAATGGTCTATATTATTATAATTTTATCATAAAGATACGTCAAGCAACAAAAAAAGAGGGTTAGGGGGGGAATTCCTAAATATTAAGAAATATAACAAGGTCCATTAGTTGAAAAAATTCAAAGTCGGAATAGATATTGATAATAATTTTAGGAAGGTGTATATGAATGAATATAGTAAAAAAAGGTACTTGGGTTGAAGTGAAAAACATAATATTGAATCCCGAAGATAGATTAAGTCAACTACCTAAGGACACAAAAGAAGTCCCATATGAGATGAAGGTAAAAGGGTTTCTTGCTAATGATGCTAACATAAATGAAAACGCTACCATTAGGACTTTAAGTGGACGACTGATAAAAGGAGAATTAACTCAATTACAACCAGAATATAATCATAGTTTTGGACCACCTGTTATAGAATTACTTCATATTGGAGAAGAGGAAATAAACATACTAAATAACCGTCAGTAAAATTTAATAATAATAAAGAGAAAAGCGAGGTATGTCAAATGATGTTTGGCCAAACGTATCAACAAACAATGCAACGCAGAAACGAAATTATCTCAAATTCACTAAAAGTTAATTATGAACAATTTCAGACAAGTCCGATTGCCTTTGATTATGAAAAAATGATGACGGTATTAGGATATAACATTAAAGAGGTAATGAAAATTCAAAAAGAAGCTCAAGTCGGAAATACACCTTTATGGGAATTAAAACAGTTAACAAAATTAATCCGAAATATTTCTCCTAAGGGTAAAGGTGCAAGAATTTTAATGAAAGATGAGGCAGCTAATCCTTCTGGCAGCTTTAAAGATCGACGTGCTTCACTTGCGGTTTATGAAGCTAAGAAAAGAGGGTTTACAGGTGTAGTTGCTGCGACGAGTGGTAATTATGGTGCTGCTGTTGCAAGTCAGGCAGCAAAACAAGGATTAAAATGTATTGTTTTACAAGAAGCTTCCGACAGTGATGGGATAGGGCAGCCGGAAATAATTGAGAAGGCAAGAAAATGCGAAAGCCTTGGAGCAGAAGTAGTACAGTTGTCTGTTGGTCCTGAACTTTTCTATACAGCTTTAGCTACCTTAGATGAAACTAAATATTTTAATGCCTCACTGTATTCTCCGTATGCGATTGCTGGTGTGGAAACACTAGGATATGAAATCGCCTCAGAGGTACAGCAACAATTTGGTAAAGAACCTGCAGCCGTCTGTATCACTCATGCTGGTGGAGGAAACGTTACAGGTACGGCTAGGGGGCTAAGGAAATATGGAAATATACAGACTAAAATAATCGGTGTTTCCGTGGATTTAAAAGGGCTGCATATGGCCTCGGATCAAGATTTTAACCGTAAGTCATTTACAACGGGACATACTGGATTTAGCATTCCTTTTACTACAAATCCCGATCGTTCAGATGTTCCCTACAATGCGGCTCGACCATTACGGTATCTTGATCAATTTATAACAGTTACCCAGGGTGAAGTATTTTATACAACAGAATTATTAGCGAAATTAGAAGGATTGGAAAGAGGACCCGCGGGAAATACATCTTTAGCTGCTGCATTAGTTTTGGCACAACAATTGGATGAAGATGAAATTATAGTAGTTCAAGAGACTGAATATACTGGGGCTGGTAAGCATCCAGTTGCACAACTTAATTTTGCAAAAAAGCAAGGAATAAATGTTTATAAGGGAAATCCTGAAGAAAACAAACCGGGGTCAACAATTGTAATTCCAGAACATATCCAACAATTGAGAGTAGAAGAGATAGATTTAGAACGAATCAGAGAATCATACTTACGGAATAAACTCAAAAATCAAAATATCAATAAACTCAACACAGAAGATAAGAACTTTTTAGCGAAGGAAATAAACAGGGATTTGAATTATATAGAGTCTTACATCAATAGAAACTCGTCTGTGTTATCTTAAAAAGGAGGTTTGCTAAGTGAATAACTTAGTGAATAAAACGGATGAAAATATGAAATGGTTGGATAGAGAAAATGAAGTCCTAGGTTCTGGGATGCGACTTCCTTTTTTCCCTCTCGTTATTAAAGAGGCCAAAGGAGAATTCATCTATGACTATGATGGTAACAAATGGATCGATTTCCTATCCAGTGCTTGTGTAACAAATACCGGACATTCTCATCCAGTTATTATTGATCATATGAAAGAACAAATGGATCGATTAGTACACTATAATCCAGCGTATGCTAGTCATGAAAATCTAATCGCTTTATCAGAAGAACTAATTCGTATTACTCCTGGAAATTTTTCGAAAAAGGTAACCTATGGCTTATCAGGCGGTGATGCGAATGACACTGCGATCAAGCTAGCTAGAAGTTATACCAGGAAATCTAAGATTTTAGCATTTTCACGTTCGTATCATGGAAATACCTATGGTGCTTTAAGTGCCTCTGCAGTTAGTTTGCCTATGAGACGACATATGGGTCCTTTATTACCTGAAATCTATCACATTCCTTTCCCAGATATATACCGTCCTCAGTTCAATGCCGTTGATGAGAGTGAACGGTGTATAGCAGCCATTGAAGATTTACTCGAAACTGTTTGCCCACCAGAAGAAATAGCAGCCATTATAATTGAGCCTATACAAGGAGACTCTGGAGTAATTGTACCTCAACAGATTTATATAGATAAGTTAAAAGAGTTATGTAACGAACATGGTATTCTGATTATAGCAGACGAAGTCCAAACAGGATTTGGTCGAACAGGAAAATGGTTTGGGAGTGAACACTTTCAATTAGAACCTGATTTAATAGTCTTGGGTAAAGCAATTGCTTCCGGTATGCCTTTAAGTGCAGTGGTCGGTAGAAGTGAAATAATGACTTCTTGGGAACCGCCTGCAGGGGCATTTTCACTAGCAGCGAACCCAATTAGTTGTGCCGCATCCAGGGCCACAATCGAAGTTATTCAAACCGAAAATCTAATAAAGCGTGCTCAGGAATTAGGTTCCCATATCAAGGATCGCTTTAGGGATTTACAAGAACGCTTTGAAGTAATAGGTGACATTAGGGGAGAAGGATTGATGATTGGTATTGATCTTGTAAAAGATCAAATGAGTAAAGAACCGAATCATTCATTTGCTGCAAAAATATGTTGGCGCTGTTGGGAAAAAGGATTATTTCTAACCTTTTTTTCAGGTTCTGTTTTACGTATTGCCCCTCCCCTTACGATTAAAGATGTATATCTGGAACAATCATTACGAATCCTGGAAGAGTCATTTGAAGATGTTACGCAAGGTCGTGTGCCAGATAGTGTCCTTGATAAAATTAAGGGGTGGTAATAAAAGAAGCAAAGGAGAGTGTGAAATATTTTATTTAAAAGAATTTAAACAATGAAAAAGAAGACCTTTCCTGATAAATAAAGTCACCACATTAGGCTGAGTTGGCCGCAAGATTTTGTTTTCTTTGCAAGTTAGCCTTGCCAAGGAAACAAAATTAATCCATACAACAATAACCATATATAAGGGGCAATTTAGCAGAAAAGGTAGAAAAACTATTCAAACATGATTATTGACAGAACCCCTTTTATTGGTGATGGTATTGTCAAAGGGCTCTATTAAATACTGGTGATGAAGTTTTAGTTCCTGAACCTGTTTGGTAGAATTATAATATTGTCCCTGTAAATGAATTTTGTTAGTCCTGTTTTTCGTAATTAGAAGACAGAAGATTCCCTCTTATCTAATTCAGTAGGATTGAAAGAAAATAATACAAATGTCACAAAATGCTTTTAGTATCACTGTCTTACCCAATAGGAGCAGTGCTTTCAAGAATGGAAATTGAAAAACTTGCGGATTTTGCAAAAGAGAACGAGCTAATTGATTACTTCTAATTTTTATTGAGTTACCTTCCAATATCCTAGGGTTTCGATTTTTGTGAACGTTTTTTTATATCAACATTTAATCTAGGAATATACGGCTTTAGAAATTGATAATTCAATCAAATTATATTAAAGGAGGAAATAAAATGAGAAGAAAAATCAGTTTAATCTTGATTACTCTAGTAGCTTTAATTCTAGCTGCTTGTGGCGGTGAGAAAGCACAAAGTGAAGGAGATGCTGGTGAAGGTGAGAAACAGACATTAGTTGTTGCGGGTTATGGTGGTAATTATGAAGAGGAATTTAAAAAGAATATTATACCGGCGTTTGAAGAGAAATATAATGTAAAAGTTCAGTATATTACAGGAAGTTCAGTAGCAACTTTATCTAAACTTCAAGCGCAAAAAGATAATCCAGAAATTGATGTGGCTATAATAGATGATGGTCCTCAGGCGCAAGCTCGATCTCTTGATTTAATAGCACCACTAGATGAAAGTATTGTAACGAATTTAGAGAAAGTCTATGATATTGCTAAAATGCCAGATAATCTCGGTGTTGGATTTAGTTTTGTAGAAGTGGGTTTAGCTTACAATGCAGAAGTTTTTGAGCAAAATAATTGGGAACCATTAAAATCATGGAATGACTTGGCAGATCCTAAATATAAAGGTAAGTTAGTTCTTCCATCTGTATTGAACACCTTTGGGGTAAATATGTTAGTTATGTTAGCCAAGGTGAATGGTGGAGACGAAACGAATATTGATCCTGGCTTTGAAAAGTTGGCGGAGGTTGCTAAGAATACAGTTAACTTTGATGACACGGCTGATGTTTCAAATTATTTTGTTCAGGGTCAAACAGTTGCATCTGTTTGGGGGACTGGTCGAATTTATACGCTTCAGGATACAGGTTTTCCAATCGAGTATGTCAGCCCTGAAGAGGGTGCGGTTCCTTTGATTGTGACTGTAAGTGTGGTTAAAAATGCATCAAATCAAGAATTAGCGCAACAATTTGTGAATTTCTTGTTAGATGTTGAAATTCAGGAGATGTCAGCGATTAAAAGATTTGAGGGACCTGTAAATATGGATGTGGAATTAAGTGATGAAGTAGCAGAAAAAGTTCCATATGGTCAAGAACGTATCGAAAAACTAATCAAGGTAGATTGGGATGTAATTAATGCGAATAGAACCCAATGGAATGAGCGATGGGATAAAGAAATTATAAACTAGATTTCTACACCAGGAGGGAAAAAAATGAGCTATTTAAGTTTATCTGAAGTATATAAAAAATTTAATGATGTAGAAGTAGTCAAAAATTTATCATTGGATATTGAAGAAGGAGAATTGGTTTCGTTTTTAGGTCCCTCAGGCTGTGGGAAAACAACTACTCTAAACATGATTGCAGGATTTCTTGAAGTAGACGGAGGGGGAATCACGGTGAATGGTAAAGCCATTCATCACTTACCCGCTCATAAAAGAGGAATGGGAATGATGTTTCAGAATTATGCATTATTCCCTCACATGACTGTATTTGAAAATGTTGCTTATGGCCTTAAACTGCGTAAGGTCAAAAAAAGTGAAATAGGTGAGAAGGTTAGAGAAGCACTAAATATGACTCATTTACAGGGTTATGAAAAAAGATATCCTAAAGAGATGTCGGGAGGGCAGCAACAAAGAGTTGCTTTAGCTAGAGCTCTAGTAATAAGGCCTCGTCTATTATTATTAGATGAGCCCTTAAGTAATTTGGATGCAAAGTTACGTGTAAAAATGCGAGAGGAAATTGTAGAAATACAAAAACAGGTTGGGATAACAACAATTTTTGTAACGCATGATCAAGAAGAAGCATTGGCGATATCGGATCGTATTGCTGTCATGAATAAAGGCAGAATTGAACAATTTGATACGCCAGAAAACACCTATAATCAACCCGAATCAGCCTTTGTATCAAGATTTATAGGAGAGGTTAATGAATTTACAGGCGTAGTTTTGGAAAAGTATGATAAAAATCTTAAAATACGACTATTTGGTTTGGACTATATCGTCCCAATGGACGGTACCCTTTCGAATAAAGAAGTGGATTGTTTTATTCGACCTGAAAAAGTTCAAGTATCTGAAACAAAGCCAGATAATTATAATTCATTCCCAGCAAAAATTGAAAAGAAAACCTTCTTGGGAAATAAGACAAGACTACATTTAAGAAAAGATGGTCAGCTAATTATTGCTGATATCGGAAGTATCTCTGTTCAACCAGAACACATCTATGTCGGAGCTGAAATAAATACCTTTTGGTTAGATGAAGATCTGCACATTTCAAGAGATGAGGTGTAAAATCTGTGGGTTCAGAAATTAAGGGAAATAAAAGTAACAAGAAAAACATTAAACCTAGGAATAAAAGGAGCAAAAAAAAGTTTGAGCATTGGTTATTGCTCATTCCTACATTAATTGTTTTTGTGTTTTTCTTTATCATACCTCTTATATTCTTGGGAGTATCCAGTTTTCGTACATTTGATTCAGTGGATGGTATTGGCGATACGTGGACCTTAAGTAACTATACCCGATTTTTAACAGATCCTTATTATTTAGGTGTTTTGTGGACAACAATTAAAATTGGAATTCTAACTACAGTAATATGTTTAATTATTTCATATCCGGTTGCTTATGTCATATCACAATTAACTGGAAACACGCGAAACTATCTAACATTAATTATGATTTCACCTTTATTAATTAGTATGGTTATTCGAGCATATGGTTGGAGAATTATATTGAATAATAATGGGGTGATTAACAACTTTCTTATGGAGATAGGATTAATTGATGCACCTTTAAAATTATTATATACGGAGTTTAGTGTAATTGTTGGTATGGTTCATGTTCTGTTTCCATACATGGTTCTAAGCATTATAGGGTCTTTAGAACGCATTGATCCATCTGTTACTCGAGCGGCTAATAGTTTAGGAGCAAATCAATTCCGTACCTTTTTCAATGTAACTTTACCACTAAGTCTTCCGGGGATATTTGCTGGTTCAATCTTGGTTTTTAGTTTAACAACGAGCTCTTTTGTTACTCCAGCAATATTAGGGGGGTCTCAAGTAAAGGTAATGGCTTATTTGACTTATGAACATGTTCAAGTACTTTTAAATTGGCCTTTCGGTGGAGCTATTGGGTTTATTTTAATAATAATCATCAGTATTACATTATTGTTATACAGTCGAGCTTTAACCAAATTAAATAAAGGAGTCACAATACAATGAAACGTAAACTTCCAAAAATATTATTAAACATTCATGTATTTCTTGTTTTAGTATTTTTACTTGCACCAATTGTTGTTATTGCTGCCTCCTCATTTACACAGAGTGATTTTATAGCATTCCCACCTGAAGGATTATCACTTAAATGGTATGCAGACATACTGAACCACCCTGAATTTATAGAATCGTTTTATCTAAGTGTAAGAGTTGCCTTAGGAACTGCTTTGGTTGCTACTATAATTGGTACATTAGCTTCTCTTGCAGTAGTACGTTATGAATTTAGGGGAAAAGAAGCAATTATTCAATTAACAAGTTCACCACTAATGATGCCGACAGTAGTATTGGGTATAGCATTGCTTCAATATTATGCATGGATTGGATTAGCTCCAAGTACAACAGCTTTAATTTTTGGACATATTATTCTGGCTGTTCCATATGTTATGAGACTTGTTGTAGCAAGTTTAGCAGGTTTTGATAGAACAATTGAAAAGGCTGCAATGAATTTAGGGGCTAGTCCATTAAGGGTTTTCTTTCAGGTTACTCTCCCGACAATTAAGTCAGGGATAATTGCTGGAGGTGTTTTCGCTTTTATAACCTCCTTTGATGATCTTACCGTAGCGCTATTCATAGTGAGTACAGATGTCGTGACACTTCCTGTGCGAATTTTCACTTATATGGAATGGCAGTATGATCCGTTGATTACTTCCGTTTCCACTATGATTATTATGATAACTGTTGTATTGATGTTGATTATTGAAAAGATTCTTGGCGTTGGGAAAATGCTTGACCCCAAAAAAGATTGATGTTGGTGAGTATCTATGGAACTATTCATGTTGAAGTCAGAGAATAGAAATAGACTCCGAACATATAGTTTATATTGGGAGATTTGTAAACTATAAAATGACAATAAAATTGTAGGAGTGATTAAATGAAGGTAATTGTAATAGGAACTGGAATTGTAGGTGCTAGTGCTGCATATCACCTAGCCAAAAATAATATAGAGGTAATTATGGTTGATAGACCAGAAGAGGGTAAAGCTACTTCTGCAGGCGCAGGTATTGTAAGTCCTTGGGCAAAGAATGAAAGTGCTGAATGGTATAGACTTGCTAAAAGAGGTGCAGCGTTCTATCCTCATTTAATTTCAGCACTAAAGGAAGAAGGAGAAAATGAGGTAGGTTATAAAAAAGTAGGTGCATTACATGTATCAAATGATCCTGAGCAATTGGATGAAATCGAAAGAAACTTGAATATTAAAAAGAAAGATGCACCTGAAATAGGAGATATTCAACGTTTAAACCATAAACAGACAAGGCAATTATTCCCGCTTCTCAAGGACGATTTAGAATCTGTTTTTGTTTCTGGAGGAGCTAGAGTAGATGGAGCCAAAATGCGAGAAGCTCTTAAACGGGCTGCTAAAAATAATGGAGCAAAACTTATCGAGGGGGAAGCAAAACTTATTCATGAGAATAATAGAGTAAGTGGTATCACTGTTCAAGGTGAAACGATATATGCCGATAAAGTTTTGATTACAGCAGGAACAGGGGCTCCAGAATTATTGAAACCACTTAATATCGATTTAAAGATAGAACCTCAGCGTGGGCAAATTGCTCATATAAAATTACCGGAAATGGATACTTCAGAGTGGCCAATTATTGTACCGCAATCTAGTCATTATTTACTGGCATTTGATGACTCCAGAGTAGTAGCAGGAGCTACGAGAGAAACTGGTTCGGGTTTTGATTATCGATTGACTGCGGGCGGAGTAAATGAAGTACTTACAGAAGCTTTAAAAGTTGCACCTGGATTAAATGAAGGGACTTTAGAGGAAGTCCGTATAGGATTTCGTCCAATGGGACCAGATACTATACCGGTCCTTGGTTCAGTTGATATGCTTGAAGGTGTTGTGCTTGCTAATGGTTTAGGTGCTTCTGGACTAACTATGGGACCCTATGTAGGGAGTTTGGCAGCAGCAATTATTAGTGAAGAACACATTGATTTAGATCTATCTCCGTATAAACCAGAGCGTGCGATTCACATAAAGGAAAATATCTGATTTTTCCCCATTTACTAACAAATAGGATTGTTAAATTAAAGGAGGTTTTTGAATGCTAAAAAAAGAATTGTTACTTGTTCCTGGACCAACGCCTGTGGTTGATTCTATTTACGAAGCAATGAGTCAACAAACAATGAATCATACAGATCCCAGATTTGCTTCCATTTATAAAAAGGCTATAGAACAAACTAAGAAAATGTTCCAAACCGATGGAGAAGTTATAGTGATTTCTGGATCAGGAACACTTGCTATGGAAATGGCGCTAGTGAATACTGTAGCAGCCGGTGAAAGAGTATTGGTAGTTAGCCATGGATACTTTGGTGATCGTTTTTTAAATCTTGGTAAAGCATTTGATGTTGAAATAGACGTGATTCAAGCTGAATGGGGAGAAAGAGTTTCTATAAAAAAAGTAGAAGATAAATTAAAAGAAAATAAGTACAAAGCAGTAACCATTACTCACGCTGATACATCTACAGGAGTTTCAGCAGATTTAGATCAACTTGTTCCAGTTATTAAAAGACATGGTGCATTAGTTATCCTTGATGGTGTATGTGCTACTTCTGCTATGGAAGAAAATATGAATAAAACATATGGTGAGCATGGATATAGGATAGATGTCGTGTTAACAGGATCACAAAAAGCAATTGGTGTTCCACCCGGACTGGCAATCATTGCATTTAATCAAAGTGCTTTATCAGTTAGGAATGACATGGAGAAGGTACCGGCATATTATGCTGATATTCATAATTGGATACCTATAATGAATGATCCGAAAAATTACTTTGCCACACCAGCAGTCAATTTAATTTACGCCTACAATCATGCGATGGAACTTGTATTAAATGAAGGAATGGAAAATCGTTATAATCGCCATAGAAAGTATTCCAAAGCTATAAGAGCAGCTATTTCTGTATATGGAATGAAGGCATTAGCAGATGAGGAGGAAGCTGCAACAACTCTAACCTGTTTTCTTTATCCCGAGAGTATCGATGACGTAGTATTTCGTTCCGAACTTGCAAATAAAGGAGTAATTGTTGCTGGAGGATTGGCTCACCTAAAGGGAGCTTCTTTTCGAATTGGACATATGGGTAATGCAACAAAAGAAGATCTTGAAATTGCTGTGAAACTAATAGGAGAAACATTAATTCAAATAGGGCAAGAGGCAGATATAGTAAAAGCAGTAAAATATTTTAATGAAGCGTTTGTTAGTGAGGCAGTAAGGTAGCTAATGTAATAGCAAATTCATATAAAATAAATAATCATTACTTACTATTTTATTAGGTAATTAAATGGCTACGACAAAGCAAATGTGTTTTAAGGTTTGTCAAATATCAAGATTAATAGTAGACGGTTATCTAAATATTTGGGAATTCGGAATATATATTCTGAATTTAAAGTTATGCAAATTGTAATTATATTTTCTAAAAGTATAATTTATAAATTTTGCTTAGAAGTGGAAAAACACGTCGGATGATTGAAGAAAATCTCAATACAATACTATTGAATTTAATATTATTTTATGAGGAGAATAATTATGAAATTAGTTATTTATTTAGCAGGGCAAATTCATGATAACTGGAGAGGGGAGTTAATGCAGCAAGCACAAGAAAGGAACTATTCTTTTGAATTTGTTGCTCCACAGACTGACCATGACCGTTCAGATGATATCGGTGAAGTAATTTTAGGAAAGCAGCCTAGTAATTTATATAGAGATGATGCCGCATCTGCTGTTAATAATTTGCGAACTCAAGTATTGATGGCAAAGTCAGATGTAGTGGTAGCGGTTTTCGGTGAGAAGTATAGACAGTGGAATACAGCTATGGATGTAAGTACAGCACTAACGCTGAATAAACCAGTAATTATTGTAAGACCAGAAAAATTAATTCACCCACTTAAAGAGCTTTCTAACAAAGCAAATGTTACTGTTGAGAATATAGAACAAGCATTAGAAGTGTTAGGTTATATTTTTGAGTAGTTATTTGTAGGCGTCTGTCACTCCCTAAATTTTGTAGAAGGTTGTCGAATGATAAAGGTTGATGAATCATGGAGAGAGTGTTGGGGTGATTTACTTCTCTAGATCTATCAGCCAAAATTGAGATACAGGGGTTGTTTCCTGTTAAAAAGCTAGTACCGATGGAAAGCTAAATTGCCATCGGCTCTAGTTTTTGTCTTTTTAAAAAGATAAAAATTATTATATTGAAGATGCGTAAATTTATATTTTTCATTTTAACCTGTTTAATAATTGAAGTTGTTTCGAACTATGCTCCTATTTAGTTGCTGCCTTTACTTTCCCAATCTTTACCGAGATCTTACAGGTTTTCTTTGGGCGAGGTGCAGACTTGTATGATATTCTGGCGGATCTATTAGGAATAGTCGTTGCATTGGGGATTACTATCGTTTGGAGGAAGGTAGTTAGGAAAAAGCGAGTAATATGGTTTAGGTAGATAAATACAAATGAAAGCTCTGCGGGTAATTCCCACCGCAGAGCTTTTCAATTGCCTTTTTAACAATCTTTTGAATCGAGTGTGGCATCTTCCTCTTTTGGCGCTATAGGAGTTATTTAGTGTCACTATTATTACTGACATATAGCAACTACTTGGTTGCACATATGAAATTAATGTGCTACTATTTGGTTGCACATATAATCTAGGAGGAATTAAAATGGATAATGATCGGATAGAACGAGAAATTATTATTGATGCTTCGATTCAAACCGTGTGGGAGTTGGTTAGCCAACCGGCATGGTGGGTGGGCGATAAGCCTGGTCCTGACAGTGTAGATCTAGACGGGAAAAGAGTAGTAGCGAAAACAAGGTTCGGTAAATTTCCAGTATTGATTAAACAAATGGATCGACCGAACTACCTCGCATGTCGATGGGCCAGTTCATTCCCAGGAGAGGAACCACAAGAAGGAAACTCTACACTTGTTGAGTTTACGTTAATTGAGAAGGATGGGGGAACTTTGCTTCGTGTAGTGGAAAGTGGATTTTCTAGCATTGCCGTACCAGAGAAGGAGCAACATAAGTTCTTTAATGAGAATGTCAAAGGATGGGAGCAACAACTGGAAGTATTGCGGAAGCGTGCTGAGGAATAAAATGAGTAAAATCGAAAATGTTTTGAATGCATTGGCAGACCAAACTCGCCTTCAGTTGCTTAACCTCATTGCATCAAGAGGACATGCCACCGCCACAACATTAGCTACTATAGTACCTGTGTCCCGACAAGCAGTTGTCAAACACCTTACCGTCCTCAAAGGAGCAGGGCTAGTTGCTTCCGACCGTGTTGGGCGGGAAGTACAATATACAGTCTGTCCAAATCAACTATCCGAAACAGCAGAGTGGATGACAAAATTGGCAGCGGATTGGGACAGCCGATTAGAGTGGATTAAATGCGTAGCAGAGGATGCGGATGAATCAGATTTGACGTGATGTATTTAACATAAGAGGGCTAAGATTTGTTTTAGCATTTCTATTGTATGTTATTCTATAATCGCGCGGGTTTGCTAAAAATCATAATTCCTTCCTTAATAGGGACAATGTAGATGATATAATACGCTCAATTAGGCTATGGTCATTGTCATCAACAGTATTTGTCCCTTCACCAATTTACTACCCTAAAATTGAAATATTCCTTTGATTCTGGGTCAGATCATCATCACGTACTTTTGAGGTTTATATAAATACAAAATGAAAGCTCTGCGGATAATTCTCTCCACAGAGCTTTTCTTTAAACTATATAGGCTAATATCGAATTGCTGCGAGAGTAAAACAGTGCCCGCTTCTTACTTAAATATGCCAAATGGCTTTCCTACTGGTAAGACCACTTTCCCAAAATGTGTGTTTAATAGGGAAGCAGCTGCACCGTAAAATGAAAGTAGAGCAATTAGTAATTCAGATATTGCTGCAAGCATATGTGAAATTTCATACATAATATTAAATGAACTTAAGGACAATCCGATAAATAATAAATCAATGAACACGAAAATGAAAAATAGTACTTTGTGTGTTTCCATTGCACCGACCGTCATAAATAAGCTGAAAATTAAGTAGCCGACGAATGCTACACCAAGCTGTTTGGAATCTGCGTTCGCAAGTAAGGTCTCACCAAAAGCACCCATTTGTATCATCCACGTTGTACCAACACCGAGCCAAAACAGTCCGTATGCACTAAATGCTGTTGCACCAAATACATTATTATGCTTGGAATCTAACAGGCCTGCAATTATTTGTGCAAGACCACCTAAAAAGAAAGCCCACGGCAATATTAAAGCCGTACCTTCTGTCCAACCTAATTTTTGTGATGAGGCTACAAGTGTAACCATTGCTAAACCAAATAGTCCGAGGGCAGATGGATCAGCTGTCAATATTTTTACTGAAGTATGATTCTGATTGTTCATATGATGTGTAATTCCTCCTAGATGATATGCCTGTATAACGATACATAAGTTTAGCTCGTTTGTCTAGAACATTTGACAAATGGGAAGGAATGGATGGAATTTAGGGATTAGTAATATATCTTCATTAGAGCAGACACTAGAAAAGAGAGGGGATTCGCTAGGTATATAAAGGAATTATTGGTGTCACATCTCGTCTATTCTTCTTATAAATAGTTTAACAATCAAGTCTACATATGTATTTACATGCTTTATGATATCATTAGTTTTATGGGAAAAAATCAATAATTCTGTTATGGAGGAAATGAACGAATGAGTATTGCCGCCTATTCAAAATTTAACATGTATAGAGATCAGCTATTCTCTCTGGCTGCTTCTTTAGAGGATGAAGTATTATTAAACGAGGCATTTCTGCTGGAGAAAGACGAGAAAAAACAGCTTGAAATATATTACGCACCATTTGAATACGTTAATGAGCAAGCGAAAGTAGTGATTGTCGGGATTACACCAGGACTTTTTCAAATGAAACAATCCTATTCGACTGTCATTAATGCTAGTGATCAATTAACCAATAATGAAGAAATTTTACGAGAAGTAAAAAATAATTCTAGTTTCCAAGGTCCAATGAGAAAAAATCTCATAACGATGTTGGATGAATTACAATTACATAAACACTTAGGTTTATCATCGACAAATGAACTTTTTTCTACAGCGAGCAACTTGGTGCAAACCACGTCACTACTTCCTTATCCGGTTTTCTATAAAGGGAAAAATTACAGTGGGTCGACTCCAAATATGTTAAAAAATGAACTTCTCAAAAAATATGTTGTTGATTGCTTTGCAACAGAACTTAAATCGATGGATAATCCCTTAATAATTCCGCTGGGGGTTAACGTATCAAAAGTGTTAGATTTCCTTGCAGAAAACAATTATATTGAGTCAAATTCAATTCTTAATGGATTCCCTCACCCATCTGGAGGTAATGGACATCGACATAAACAATTTAGTGAAAATAAGGATGCTATGATTGAAAGATTGGAAGTTTATTTTAAGAAGAACGAGAGTAAGAAAGTTGAATTTGGTTCTCTGCCTCGTATATGAAAGGGACAAGGGGACAGGCACCATGTTCCAACATATTTCTAAAACTTAGACTGAGTGTAAAGACACTTGGTCTTTTTTTACATATAAATATCAAAAGTGTATTTTAGTGCTTATAACATTGAGGTATATTCAGATAGTTCACGTTATCCGATTTAGCCAGAGGACATAGACTGTTGTGAAATACAAGGTGCCTGTCCCTGTGTACCACCGTGTGCCATTTCTACTGATAATAGTTTAGTTATAAAAGATGAACCTAAAGAGGAAACACCAGGGATCGCCGGATAGGGGTTTTTAAAACTTAACCTAATAAAAATGGAGTATGATATAATGCGGAATAGCATTTATTGTATTTTATTGTCTAAAGGAGTCGAATTTTTAATGATTCATGAATGGAATGTACTAAGAGTAGCTGCATGTTTAAGTATAGTGTTATTACACTCTACTACTGAAATTATATTAATCAATGGAAATATAGATAATGATTTGTTTCAATTATTTAGAGTACTTCTCGCTTATGCAACACCAACATTTGTATTACTTTCGATTATCATAATAGCCAATCGGTATAGAGACAAAATTCCGGCAAATTTTTTAATAACCAGATTCAAATTTATATTATTGCCATTTGTATTTTTTGCGTTTGTTTATGCTTTAAATGGCGAATTAAACTACCCTGATTATAATTTAACAGGAAAATTATTGAAGAACATTTTCATAGGAGACTTTACAGGATGGTTTGTGCTAGCTATTTTTCAATTATATTTGATCTTTTGGTTAATCAAAAAGAGAAATGTATCAACTATCTGGCTAATTCCTTCCATGTTTTTCATAGGTTTGTTGTTTTTGACATTTGTTAATAATGTGCATATTGCTAATTCTGATTTAAAAGCGGTATTTAGGATGATATTTCCAACATGGTTAGCTTATTTTGCAGTCGCTTATTTAATAGGAAAATACTACAATATAGTCATCAATTATTTAATTAAGTACCGTTATATTACTATATTATTAGTATTAGTTTCTATTGGCATAATTGCATTAAATTTCAGTAGTGGCAACACATCGGGTGGTTCAAGAAGATTAGATTTACTACCTTTCGTCATATCTATGACTTTAATGATATTGGCGTTTGGGAAAATAATGCCCAGGGTTAGACTCATAGATTTCATGAGTAATTATGCGTTTGGTATTTATTTATTACATCGCTTAGTACAGTTTTATATTGCGCCATATACAGCAAAATTTAGTTCATTAACTGTTCAAGTTGGATCTCTTTTTATCATTAGTCTACTAATATGCATTTTAATTATTAAATTAGTTTCATACCTACCTTTTAGCGCCTTTATGATAGGGAAGATAAGAGGTAGAGCAACAACAAATAAGAATCAACAGACTGATCAAAAAAGGCTTACAGCATAATAAACGGGAGGGACAAGGGGACAGGCACCTATGGTGCCTGTCCCCTTGTCCCTCCCTCATAAGTTTACTGTTGCGCAATCTGAATTAGATTGCCGCATGTATCGTCAAAAACAGCAAGTGTAAGTTCGCCCATTTTTGTCGGCTCCATAGTAAACTTCACGCCGTGTTTCTTTAATCTTTCATGCTCTTTGTGAACATCTGCAACTCCAAACATTGTTGCCGGGATGCCCTCTGCAATTAACTTCTCTTGATACTCTTTGGCAGCTGGATGGTTATTCGGTTCGAGCAAAAGCTCGGTGCCTTCTTGGTCCTCAGGTGAAACAAGTGTTATCCACCTAAATTCTCCTGTGGGAACGTCATGCTTTTTTACAAAGCCCAAGGTTTCTGTATAGAATTTCAATGCCTTGTCTTGATCTTGAACGAATAAACTGGTAACGATGATTTTCATGATGTTTTTTCCTCCTTTGATATCTGCAACTTATGTTGTTCTGCTAACAATCTGGCTTAGTAGTGCGGAGTTCTTCTAAGATTACTCTACCCACCCTTTTAGCAGGTTTTTGAGTGGTTCGTTATTGAACATTAGTACCCGATATTTCCCCTTTCGTTTTGATTTTACGAGCTCTGCATCTTCCAATACAGAAAGATGCTTAGCTATCGCCTGCCTCGAAATGCTAAGGTCGTGCTTCATAATGAGACGTGCGTTTAGTTCATACAGTGTTAGCTCTTTCCGTTCGGCTAGTTCGTCTAATATGAGCCGTCGATTCGAGTCGCTGAGTGCTTTAAATATAGCGTCTTTGTTCCAATTCATAAATCGATTATAAGCAACCATTTGGTTGCATGTCAAGCTTAAGCAACTATATGGTTGCTTATCAATTGGATAGTATGGCTGGCTATTTTTAATAAGCATTATTATTTTTAAGTGACTTAATTGTTACCAAAGAAAATGTTTATAAAGTAACGACATCTTTATTATCTATCATTAAAACGACAGTATACCTTTTGAACAGAAGATATAAAACAATATTCTAGGGTCGAGGTGCCTGTCCCTCTGTCCCTCCGGTTGTATCTATCAGTCTCTGTGTTCCAATCAATTTACAAACCTTTTACATTGTCTCAATGTTTGTTTAACATTTGTTTGTTAATATAAAAGCACAATCAAACATAAGCAAAAACAAAACAAATATACGTTTGGTTGTTAGATATTGAATGAATCTAACTATATAGGAGGTTTTTAGAGCAATTATTTAGCGACTTGACGTTAATTTAGTTTCAATAATAGAAATCAAGATTAGTTAGAATCAAAACAAACATCTAAGGAGCATGTAACTATGAAAATAAATATCAGCAAACAAATGACACTTTTAATCACAGGGTTAATTTCTTTGGTACTTCTTTTAGCAGCATGTGGTTCACCTGCAGACGAAGGCTCTACTGCAAACGCGGATGATTCACTAGAAACGATTATTGAAAAAGCGAAAGAAGAAGGCGAGATTGCTAGTGTTGGGATGCCGGATACTTGGGCAAACTGGATTGAGTCTTGGGACGGGATTGAAGCGGAATATGGAATTAAACAAACGGACACAGACATGTCAAGTGCTGAGGAATTAGCCAAATTTGAATCAGAAGGTGAAAATGGAACAGCAGATATTGGTGATGTGGGAATTAACTTTGGACCACTTGCTGCAAATAAAGGATTAACGTTACCTTACAAAACTTCTTATTGGGATGAGATTCCAGATTGGGCAAAGGATGACGAAGGCCACTGGTTACTAAGCTATACAGGAACAATTGCTTTTATTACGGACAAGCAAAATGTGGACGAGGCCCCTACTTCTTGGGAAGATGTTGCAAATGGAAACTATAATATATCTGTAGGTGATGTGACGAAAGCAACACAGGCACAATTCGCAGTACTTGGTGCAGCTATGGCAAACGGTGGAAGTGAAACAGATATTCAACCAGGAATTGACTACTTTAAGCAACTTGCAGAAGATGGCCGCTTAACTTCAGCTGATGCTAGCTTAGCGAATTTAGAAAAGGGCGAAATTGATGTTGCAGTTGTTTGGGACTTCAATGGATTAAATTATCGTGATCAAATTGATCCTGACCGATTTGAAGTAACAATTCCAACAGATGGTTCAGTGATGAGTGGATATACTACTGTCATTAACAAAAATGCGCCACATCCAAATGCAGCAAAATTAGCTAGAGAATATATTTTATCGGATCAAGGACAAATTAACTTAGCAAAAGGGTATGCACGTCCGATTCGCGATGTGGAGCTTCCTGAAGATGTACAAGCAAAATTACTTCCAGACGCGGCCTATGAAAATGTGAAACAAGTAGAAGACCATGAAGCATGGGATCAAACAGCAATTGAATTACCACAATTATGGCAACAAGAGGTGTTAGTAAATGTCCAATAAAAAACTTATTATGATTACGTTGGATGGCTGTCGATACGACATTGCCATCCAGCAATTAGGCTTCTTAAATCATTTTGTTGAAAAGAAATTGGCTAGTCGCCATAAAGTCATTTCGGAAACACCAAGTAATTCACGACCTTTATATGAAGTATTGTTAACAGGAGTTCCTACACATGAAAATGGGATTTACACGAATTACAATGTACAGATGTCGAAAGAGCAAAGTATTTTTTCACTGACGAAGGATGCAGGGAAGACGACTGCAGCAGCTGCTTATAATTGGGTAAGTGAATTGTATAATCGTGCGCCATTCTCTATGTTTGAGGATCGAATCCAGCATGACGAAGCAAAAGCAATTCAGCACGGGATTTTCTATTCGGATGATGCGTACCCAGATTCCCATCTTTTTGCGGATGCACATGCTTTAATCACGTCAACGAATCCTGATTTCATGTATGTTCATTCCATGAATATTGATGATATTGGGCATAAGCATACAGGGAATTCAATCGAATATCGCAGTGCTGTTACCCGAGTGGATACGATTTTAGGTATTTACGTACCACGTTGGTTAGAGATGGGATATCAAGTGATTGTGACTTCAGACCATGGCATGGACGACTTTGGAAATCACGGTGGGACACTTCCTGAGCATCGAGAAGTTCCATTATTTATTTTTTCTGACCAACTCGAGCCAAGAATTGGTACAAAACCGCTAGAGCAATTGCAGCTAGCTCCGCTTGTCTGTCATTTGCTTGGTATTGAGAAAGGAAAGAAAATGCAAGAAATAGATTGGCAGACTTTAAATGAAGGGATGATTACGCTTGAAAACGGAAAGATTTAATAAGATTTGGATATTGCTGATACCGTTTTTCCTGCTCGCTGCACTGTTCTTAGTCATCCCAATGGTCTTAATGATCACGTCGAGTTTTACAAGTGAAACAACTGGAGCCTTTACATTTGGTAATTATCATGAGATTTTCACGAACCCATTTTATTATCAGGCCTTTTTAAATAGTGGAATGATCTCGATTTTCTCTAGTATTGTTGGGCTCGCGTTAGCGATTATTGTTTCTTGCGCTCTAACGAATTTACCCGAGAAAATCCAGGACAAATTAACCGTTTATATCAATGTCGCAGCGAATTTCGCAGGTGTTCCGCTAGCCTTTGCATTTATTATTTTAATTGGAAATTCTGGAGCGTTGCGTCTCTTCTTTGAGGGAATGAATTTCCCATTGTTGGAAGGCTTTAACCTTTATTCCTGGCAGGGTCTTGCATTAACGTACTTGTATTTCCAGATTCCTCTCGGGATATTGTTCATCTATCCTTCGTTAAAAAAGATAAAAAAGGAATGGAAAGAAGCGGCGTTCATTTTAGGAGCCTCGAATTGGGTCTATTGGCGGAAGATTGGTTTACCGAATATCATGCCATCGATTGCAGGAACCTTCGTCATTATGTACGCGAATGGAATGGGAACATATGAAACTGCCTACGCGCTAACAGGAAGTAATGTTAATTTAATCACCATTCGCATCGCAGCCCTTGTTTCTGGAGACATTTATGCACGTCCGATTATTGGCAGCACGTTAGCGGTTGTCTTTGCATTAATTATGATTGTAATTTTAATTCTGTCACAAACAATGCTGCGGAGAGTGAGGAGGGATTTGGCATGAAAATAAAAAAACGCAACATTAGCACCTATCTCATTCTGGTGATATTTGGTTTATATATGATTTTCCCATTTATTTCAACGGCACTATATGCAACCTCAACAAATTGGTCTAACACTTTATTGCCAAAGGATTTTACTTTCCAATGGTTCA
Organism: Oceanobacillus zhaokaii; assembly: GCF_003352005.1. GTDB lineage: Bacteria > Bacillota > Bacilli > Bacillales > Amphibacillaceae > Oceanobacillus > Oceanobacillus zhaokaii. Next base: position 3,263,241 of record NZ_CP024848.1, on the reverse strand, counting down.
TCGAGCTATTTCAGGATCCCAACTTCATATCGGCGGTAACAAGATCCGTTACCTTAACTCTTATTACATTGGCTGTAGTTCTTGTCGTTATGGTACCAACTGTTTTCATAGTCTATATGTATTTTCCTAGAGTAGATAATTTTCTGAAGGGTCTTGTCTTAATGCCCTATGCAATTCCAGCAGTTATTTTAGCGACTGGATTGCTCAGAATGTATTCAGGTTCAGCAATTCCAATGTATGCCGTTTTAGTCGGCGGGCTTTTCGTCGGTTCCCTGCCGTTCATCTACCAAGGAGTAAGAAATAGCTTGGAAGGCATTCACTCTAGAAATTTAATGCAAGCTGCAGAAATGCTCGGCGCGAGTAAACTGCAAGCATTTTTAAAAGTTATCGTCCCCAACATTAAGTTAGGTCTATTAATTACTACTTTATTAATCTTCTCTGGATTTTTCGGTGAGTTTGTCCTAACCAATCTTTTAATTGGTGGACGTTATGAAACGATTCGGATTTATATGATGCGAAGAATGAATGAAAATGGCCACTTAGCGAGTGCAGTCATGGTGGCATACTTCTTACTGCTCATTGTCATTAGTTTAGTTATCACACGGATAACATCTTCCAAAAAAGGCGTAAGTAATTCGTTATTCAAAAGAAAGCAACACAAACAGGAACAGGTTATTCCACCGCTAAGCCTTAAGCAATTAGAACCAGCAGCAACTTCAGAAGTAAAATCGAACAATGAAAAGAGGCGGAAGCTATGAGTTTTATTTCAGTTGAAAATCTATCCCTTCGTTTTGGTAATCATGAAGTTTTAAAAGATATTTCCTTTCAGATTGAAGAGGGCGAATTAATAACGTTACTAGGACCAAGTGGTTGTGGAAAGTCAACACTATTACGTGTCATCGCAGGCTTAGAAGTATTCCAAGAGGGGAATCTATTTCTAGATGATAGCGATATTAGCAACACTCTGCCGCGAGATCGTAACGTTGGAATGGTTTTTCAAAACTATGCTCTATTTCCAAATATGACGATTTTCGAAAACATAGCATTTGGCCTCACGTTAAAAAAGCTGCCTAAGGATGAAATAAAGCGTGAAGTGATGCGGGTTGTGCGCTTGGTAAACTTAGAGGATAAAATCGACCATTACCCACATCAGTTGTCAGGGGGACAACAGCAACGTACATCACTAGCACGTTCACTTGTGACGAAACCGAAAGTTCTATTATTGGATGAACCATTAAGTGCACTAGATGCTAAGATCAGAAAGCAATTGCAAGTCGATATTAGGGAATTGCAAAAGACATTAGGGATTACGATGATTTTCGTAACACATGATCAGGAAGAGGCGATGATTTTATCAGATCGAGTCTTTGTAATGAGTGAAGGAAAGATTGTGCAAAGTGCCACTCCTGCAAACCTCTATGCACAGCCCAAAAATCAGTTCGTAGCAAGTTTTATCGGGAATTATAATATTTTATCTACGGATGATTTGAATAAAATTGATCCTGCATTTTCAGATAGAAGTTTAGTAAGCAAGTATGCGATTCGTTCCGAGTCCATCCAATTGGCAGCCCCATCTGGAGAGGAAGGCATCTATTTCAACGGGAAAATCGAGAATTATACAGTGTTAGGCAGCACCATCCGTTGCTTGTATGATGTGAATGATATAAAACTTTCGGTCGACCTCATGAACAATGAACGAAATTTGGAGAGCATCAAATCACAAACACAGCTTTTCATTGACCGAAAACATATTATTGCTATTGATCAATAAGTGTAGAATGTAGCCAATCAGGGGGAGAAGCGATGAAAGATGAACGGCATGCATATATTTTAGAGCAGTTAGAAAAACGTGGAAAAGTGATGGTGACAGCTTTAGCCAACGAGCAATTTGTTACTCCAGAAACAATACGAAGAGATTTAGCTGAGCTTGAAATGAACGATCTACTAACACGCGTTCATGGAGGCGCAGTGCCTTATATTCCATCCCAAAAGGAAATGGTCTACGAAAAGAAAATGCTACTTCATTTGGATGAAAAGAAAAGATTAGCAAAGCAAGCCGCAGCAATGATTCAGAATGGCGATACAATAGCCGTAGACGTTGGCTCAACGACCGTTCATATAGCGGATATGATTGAAAATCTACAATTCGTTACTGTTGTCACCAACTCATTGAGTGCAGCTAGTCGATTTAATTTAGCAATCGAAGAACAGCGATTAACAGGACAAGTGATTATGCTGCCAGGAACGACCAATCCTTATCAGGCATCCGTTAAAGGGAGCTATACTATCGAGTTTTTACAAAGATTTAATTTCAATCGCTCTTTTTTATCCTGTGGTGGTGTAACAGAGGAAGCAGTGTATGACTTCGATATGGAGGAATCCCTTGTTTCAGAAGCTATGATGGAGTGTAGCCAAGAAGCCATTTTACTAACAGATTCATCAAAATTAAATAAGAAATCAGTGTTTGAAATATGTCCAATCTCCAAGCTTTCAACCATCATTAGCGATCAAGAGAAGCCCCAGGATTGGGTGAACAAGGGATATGATTGGATCAATGTTAATGCAACTCTAAAAAGAGAAGTTTTCAATTAGGGAGGCTTATTACTAAAGCCTATGTAGGTACGTAAGGTTAGCGGTTATTTTCGAAGGTGATAGTGTGAGGAATTTGCTATTAGTCTAGTTCGTTTCCTGATAGAGCGTTTAATCATCATATATAAAGAAAGGTCGTACAACATAATGAAAGTTGATTATCATATACATCTAGAAGAAGGCCCATATTCTCTCTCTTTTGTTGAGAAAAGCCTAAAGGCAATGGAGCATCGAGAAGCAAGGAATGCCCCAAGAAATACGAAAGAATGGCTCATACAATCTATGGAAATGTTGAGCAAACGTTTAACAGAAAGTGAGTATTCTAAGTGGTGGCTTGATTTTTATTTAAAAGAAGCATTGGCCAAAGGAATCAAAGAGGTAGGAATTGTTGACCACCTTTATAGATTCAAAGAAACGCGCGCTTATTTTGAAAAATATATGGATGTTACTTCAGATGAAATCGGTGCTCAGCAAGCACAATGGCTTGATAAAGTAATGGTTAGAAACTTGGGTGAATTCGTATCCTTTATTCAATCCCAAAAAGAAATATGGGCAGAACGAGGCGTACAGTTGAAGCTTGGTATTGAAGCCGATTACTTCACTGGCGGAGAAGCAGAACTCGCATCACTGCTAAGCGGCTATGATTTAGATTATATCATTGGATCTGTCCACTTTTATGATGGATGGGGCTTTGATAATCCAGAACTTCAGCATAAATTTAAGGAATATGATTTAAAGGAACTGTACAGAAATCATTTCGAAACGGTAAAAAACGCAGCAAATAGTAAGCTGTTTAACTTCATCGCACATCTAGATAATATGAAGGTGTTTAATTATCGTCCAGACGAAGCAAGCCTGGTTGAAATGTATCGTGATGTAGCGAGGACGCTAGTAGCGAACAATGTAGCAACCGAAATCAACCCGGGACTTTACTATCGATATCCGGTACAAGAAATGTGCCCAAGCACCACTTTTCTTGATATATTGATTGCAGAAGGAGTTAGATTTACTATGTCATCTGATTCTCATTTTCCGAATGATTTGGGGATCTATTCTAATGAGATTAAAGATATGTTACTGGAAAAAGGCATCAAGGAAATTGCAACTTTTGAGCGTGGACAGAGAGTGATGAAAGGATTGGGAGGGACACCAGGGACAGGCACTGCGTCCCAAAATATTTCCATGGCTTAGACCGAGTGCAGAGACACTTGGTCTTTTTTAACCCCAAAAAACATCAATAAATATTTTTAGTGCAATCGGTCGGCTCTAAAATACAATTTTCTTCTCTATAAAATTGAGAATTGTTGACTTAACTCCATACAACTTTTAGATTTTCAGTTTTTGACAAATACTTTAGGTTTTATTAACTTGTATCTAGACAATCCGTGAAAGATTGAAAAAGGGGTGGTGAGATAGTTTGATATATGAGGGGGGACGCGGGGACAGGTACTGCGTCCCAAAATATTCCATAGCTTAGACCGAGTGTTAGAGACACTTGGTCTTTTTTAACCCAAAAAATATCAAATATTAATTTTAGTGTAATTGGACGGGTCTAAAATACAATTTTCTCCTCTATAAAATTGAGAATTGTTGACTACATTCCATTCAACTTTTAGATTTTTGGTTTTTGACAAAGGCTTTAGGTTTTATTAACTTATACCTAAACAATCCGTGGAAGGTTGAAAAGGACTGGTGAGTTAGTTTGATATATGCACTGGTATTTCGCCAGGAGGGGATTTGCAGATGCCAAGAGAACCAAGAACGAAGAGCCGTAGCGGAATCTACCATATCATGCTAAGGGGAATTAATAGACAAACGATCTTCGAGGATGACGAGGATAAGAGGAGATTTTTAGAAACGTTAAAAAAGTATAAATCCATAAGTAAATACTCGATTTACAGTTACTGTTTGATGGATAATCATGTTCATTTATTATTAAAGGAGACGGAGGAAAGCCTTTCAGAAGCTCTCAAGAGAATTAGCTCCAGCTATGTATATTGGTACAATATGAAATACGGACGGTCTGGACATCTATTTCAAGGGAGATATAAGAGTGAGAATGTTGAAGATGCAGCTTATTTTTTTACAGTCCTCCGATACATTCATCAAAACCCAGTAAAAGCAGGATTGGAAAAAAACGTATTTGCATGTAAATGGACCAGTATAAGCGAATATACTCAACAAGTTAATATGATAGATATTGACTTTGGACTTGATTTAATTTCACCAGATAGAAATAAAGCGATTAGATTGTATATAGAATACATGCGGCAACCCAATGATGATCAATGCTTAGAGGATACAGTCAACGTTAGAAAGTCGGATAGCGAAGTAAGGGAATTTTTATTTCAGCTAGGAATTCCAAATATAAGTAACCTACAGCAAATGGACAAAGAAAGTAGAAATGCTATATTAGCAAAGGTTAAAGCAGTGGATGGTGTGTCGTTGAGACAGCTATCAAGGATAACAGGAGTATCTAAGAGTGTTATTCAGCGGATTGATTGATGGAGGGAGGTCCTATTGAACCAATTTTGGGACGAGGTGCCTGTCCCTCCGTCCCTTTATCTTTCTATTGAATTCATTAACTGGAAGAAGTATTGTGGTTTATGAGTCTTATTTAGGTTATACCATGAATGCAATGTATCTGGTGCAAATACATCTAATTTTTTCAGTACTTCCATCGCAAATTCCAAAGGAGCTACTCCAGATGCAGTAACCAAATTCTCACCAGATACTGCAGGTCCCATTTCATAAAAAAATTCTCCTTTATAATTAGGACAAACCATTTTAAGATACTCTAAGTTATTGCTTGTATGCTTTCTGGAATCTAGGTATCCAAAATTCGCTAGTCCCTCAGTTGCACCACAAATAGCAGCAACAATAGTCCCAAGCTCTAAAGCCTCGCCAATCCTTTTTAAAATGGGTTGATGAATATCTTCTCCCCAAGTATTCCCTCCAGGTAAAATCAAAAGATCTTTACTCTCAAGGGTATACTCATCAAGGGAGATATTTGGATTTATACTCAGTCCTCCCATCGTCGTAATGATTTCTTTATTAATTCCTACTGTAACTACTTTGAAAGGTGCTAAATCCTTTTTGAAATATCTTCCTGAGTTTAGTTCAGCGATTAAATATCCATATTCCCAGTCTGACATTGTATTAAATACATAAAGATAAACATTTTCTGTTTCCATCTAGTAACACTCCCATCACAATTGATACACCTATTATAATATAGCTTCCCTGACAGCTATCGTCAGGGAAGTTATCATATTTGATGGAATCCTATTAAATCCGACAAAACTTCAATAATTCTTTTTTTGAGACTGATTGGTCTAATAACTTGAATAGATTTACCATACGGCAAAAGTAAATAAGGTACATATGTATGCATCGTATCTTTTTCAAGAAGAAATATTGCTTGATTTGAAGTCCGTTCTTGTAAGTAATGTCCTAAAAACCAATGTTGGCAAATATCTCCCAACGTTCTTGTATTTCCATTAATAACTAAAGAAATAATCCCTTCCTTATCTTCTATAGTCGGAAGGAGGTTTTTCATAAAATAATCACGTGCTGAAAAATTTTCTGGTCGATTAAACTTATTTTCTGTTAGCATTAGATTTTCAATTCGATCTACTCTAAAACTACGGATAACATTCCTAAGATGACAAAATCCAATAACATACCACTTATTATTCCAATAAATAATTCTGTACGGATCAACTAATCTATAATTTGATTGCTCTTCACCATTTATATGGTATAGAATTTTTACAGAGTATCCGTCAGCTATGGCAAGCTCCAACTCCTTCAAGAAAGGTTTCATAGAGAGGGAACTCAATCGACTTATTACTTCAAGACTGCTTAAATGCTGATTTATCTTTGTTTCCTGTTCTTGATTTGAATATTTTCTTAGCTTCGAAATAGCACTATTTAGTGCTTCACCTCCATAATATCCGGCTTCTTCTGCAAAAACAGCAGCGTGAAATAGTGAAGTCTGCTCCTCAATATCAAAAAATAACGGAGCTTCAATAAAATTATTCAATAAAGTATATCCACCGTAATGTCCTGAGTCTGAAATTATAGGGACACCACTAGTTGAAAGGGTATCAATATAACGATACACAGTCCTTATATTCATCTCTAACTTTTCTGAAATTTGTTTTGCGGTAACTTTTTCACCTGAATGAAGCATCCATAGAATTGCTAACATATTGTCAATTTTAGGCATATAAATCCACCTCTTTATGGAATTAATTATCTACTATATAAGTTTAACTGTGATATTCTAAAATTTGGTCTGTTTGCGGAAGACTGAATCTTTAAATTAGTTATAACAAGTATAACATTTTGATTTTGATTCCAATAACCATTATTTTTAATCTATGACCAACTAGAAGGTATTAAGTGGTAAACAGTCAGTCTGTCTATCTTTGGTACACCTTTTTGTCATTCAATGGTAAAAACTATGTCAAGGATGTGGCATAAATCATACCGATGTAAGAAAAATAGGGGAGACATAATATATTAGCAAAACTGAAAGCATTGAAGGGTGAGTCACTGGGACAGCTATCAAGGATAACTGGAATATCTAAAAGTATTATTCAGCGGATTGATTGACGGAAGGGAATGGAAAATTGTTATTTCAAGTTGACAGGATACAGGGGTAAGACACATTAAACGAAATATTGTTATGCGTTAGGGTCAAGGTGCCTGTCCCTTTGTCCACTATAAAATTTGAAAAAACTAATAACTTTTATTTCAGTTGATAGTCTGTTATACTACAAAACAGACCCGTTGGTATGTTAGGAGAATTACATCGAATATGGATACAAAATCGCTATTAATTGATACTGCAACGACTCTTTTTCAACAAAAGGGATATAAAAGTGTCGGACTTACCGAGATTTTAAAAGCCTGTAATGTTACAAAAGGAGCGCTCTATCATCATTTTCCAAATGGAAAAGAAGAATTATTGATTACTTGTTTACACGGTTTAAATGAAGTCATTACCACAGATATTAAAGCTATTTTCAGTAGGCATCTATCAACTAAGGACGCCATCCTCTCAATGATTGATAAGTTAATTCTTAACTTTGAAAAAAACGATACCATTATTGGCTATACATTTAGCAGTATTGTCAGTGAAATGGCCACGATGAGTGAACCTGTCCGCATTGCATGCAGTGCTCTATATGAAAACATTCAAAACCTTTACCATGAGAAGCTTTTAACAGAAGGTTATTCGAATGAATCTGCTTCCGCTATCGCATTGTTGTTGACAGCTTCGATTGAGGGCGCAATTATGCTTTGTATAACGCAAAATTCCGCAACCCCACTGAAAACAATTGCCACATTATTACCGAGTATATTAGAAGTGAATAAATAAATTAAATAGAGTCCGTTAATGTTACGTTTTTAGACTGAGTGCATCTTTAATGTAAATTGCATTTACTGCAGTTTATTGATATGCCTCACGTTTATTCCGCATGATTTATTATTGGCATATTCATCGGTTTATTCGCTTATGTATTTAGCGCTGTCTCAAATAATATGAATTTTAAAGGGGAAAAAACAAACCATGCATCAAGAAAACAGACTACCAAAGAACGGTAAAGAGGGCGCGTTATTCGGCGCAATTATTGTAACACTTTCAGTATTAATGATGGGATCAATCAACATCATCCTTGCAGCTGGAGAATTTAACAAAGAAGTTGCAATGGACTTGTTAATCTTGTTACCTATAATTTGGGTTATCGTTATGATTATTGAACCAGTAGCAATCGGTCGCTTTGCTGAATTTTTATCATCTAAATTTATTTCAAAAACTGACGGATTTGCTGCTCGTATTATGTTTCGTACATTATTCACTGTATTAGGTATGTCAGTTACAATGACGTTTATTGGGGATATCATTGGAAATGGTTTTTCAAATGATATCTTTGCTCACTTTATCCAAATCTGGCCTCGTAACTTCGTAATCGCCCTATTTTTGGAGAGCGTAGTTATTCAACCATTTGCACGTTTTGTAATGGTTAAAATGCACGCAGCGCAAGATAGAAAAGCCGCAATTCAAACGAATACACAAAATGCCTAAAGAAAACGCTCAGACTTTTAAAAAGTCTGAGCGCATTTTTTTATTAAGCAGGCGTACGGATGACCAATACATCGCATTTTGCTGAACGTACGATTGATTGAGATACTGAACCCATTAAGTAGCGCTCTACTGGCGTACGCCCTGTAGCACCACAAATAATTAAGTCTGGCTTCACCAATTCAGCAATCTCTTTTGGAATCATTATTTTGGGTGAACCATATTCAATAATAATATTCACATTTTCAACACGAAAAGCTGCTGCGCGTGCTTTATAGCGATTTAACGTTTGCTCCGTTTGTTCTTTGACTTCTTCAGCCAATTCTTTATCAAGAGGTCCCAAAAAGTGTGTATCAATAATGTTAACGATGTTTAATTTTGATCCTGGATGTTGATATGCCACATCAAGTGATTTACGAAATGCATATTCAGCTTCTTTTGAACCGTCTACAGCTACTAGAATATTTTTATAATGATTTGTCATTTGTCATTATCCCCTTTAATCATGTAATAAATCTTTAACTTCTTAGCTTCTGATTTTTTCATGATTAAAGACAATATACCATTAATCACTGCCAACGGTCCAAGTGGACAAGCATCCGGGTTTCAAAAGTGTGAAATCACTACCTCACTAATTTCAAAACCTTCCGCATGTCCTGCTTGGAATGAAAACTAAAATAATCTGCAAAAGGGCATCCATATTGTTTTACCCGTTCGATCACATTGCCTATTGTAAATTGCCCCGGATCTAATCCTTCTTTCACTTCATCCCAAAATAAAGGGGTTGCTACGGTTCCATCCTTTGTCTTTCGTGGCGAATAAGGTGCAATTAGTGTTTTATCTTTTCCATGCTGTACATAGTCAATATACAATCTGCCGTTTCGCTTATTTTTCATTCGCTCCGTTGTAAAATAGTCCGAATAAGTATTTTCAATCGTAAATGCAATTGCTTGCGTAAACGTTGCGGTCTCTTCGTAAGTCATGCTTCCTTCGCGAATTGGAATGTGAATCTGGATCCCTTTATTGCCCGAAGTTTTTACGAAGGATGTAAGGTTAAGTTCATCCAGTAAGGTTTTTATGAGCTGTGCCGCATGGATTGCGAGATGGAAATGGTCCCTGTCAGGCGGATCAAGATCAAATGCAATTTCAGAAGGAACGGAGCTATGGGCCGATTGAAAGGGGATATGATATTCAACTGCACCATGGTTCGCAAACCAAATCAAAGATTCCAAACGATCGCAAATAAAAGCATTCCCATCTTTGGACGGAACAGCAGTGATAAATTCAGGTGCATAACTTGGTAAATGTTTTTGGAAGAAATGCTCCTGGTCGACTCCATCTGGGCACCGAATAACCGTTAGTAATCGATTCAGAAGGAAAGGGAGCATATAAGGAGAAACTTCCCGCATATAGGTAAGGAGATTTCCCTTTGTAAACTGCACATCAGGCCATAATTCTTTTTCCGTATTTGTTAAATTGATGTTTTCAGGAAGCATTGCCAAATCCAGCTGCAATTTCTCAATCGTGCATTCCTCTGGTTTAATATGAGGTAATAGATTAGCGAATTCAGGTTCCCGCAGTTCCTCTTTGTATAAATCAAGTGTGTGTATCGATGCACAAACTGCTGGTGGAAGCGTGTAGAGCTGCCCTTGCTTTTTGCCGTTAGTCAAAAATAGCTGTTTTAATGTTTGGAATGAATCTGCATCCAGTCCATGTTTGCATTTTCCTATCCCTATTACAGTTTGCTCTTGAAACACACTAACGTCAAAATAGTCGTTTTTCATATCATAAGCAGTTAGGAATACTTGTATTTGCCGCCAGTTTTTAATTTTATACCAATCATGATGACGCTTTCCAGCTATATAAGTGCCTGTTGTCCGTTTCGCAACGATTCCTTCTGCTTTAGATTCAAATGCTGCCTTCTCGATTGCTTCTGGACTTTGAAACGTCTCAACCAGTTGGAGACGATCGCCCTTTAGTCTGTGAAACAGGCTTTCTAATCCAACTTTCCTAGTCGATAATTTTTGCTTGCGGTAGGATTTTCCTTTTAATTCCAGCAGATCAAATACGACCAGCTGAGCAGGGCGAATTCGAGCAGCCTTTTGGATAGACTCTTTATTTTTCAATCTTCCTCTTTTTTGAATCTGAGAAAAGTTGGTCTGATACGGGTGGTTCAATATTACGAGCTCACCATCAAGTACGAGTGGCAAAAAGGCTTTGATAGCAGGAGTAATTTCTAAACAAAATGATTCTATCTCAGGGAAGTTAGCAGTTAAATCATGATTATTTCTACTTTTTAACAGCACAGTTCCATCTGCAGCCCACTCAAGAACGCAGCGGAATCCATCATATTTTATCTCATAAATCCATTCGTCACCAAGTGGAATTTCAGAACGAATAACTGGCTTCATGATTTCCATAGAAGCACCCCCTATTAATAAAGTGGCTTATTTCGGAAATAATAACCGGTAGAATAGAAATTTTTTGCAGCAACAAACTACAAGATATAGGAGGGGTTTTATAGTGCATACGATGTGGAAAGGAACAATCAGCTTTGGATTAGTAAATATCCCAGTGAAAATGCATGCGGCTACTGAGAATAAAGATGTCAAACTGAGACAGCTGCATAAGGAATGCCAATCTCCAATAAAATACGAAAAAGTATGTCCTGTGTGCGAAGCTGAAGTAAAGAATGAAGATATTGTGAAGGCTTACGAGTATGCTAAAAATAAGTTTGTTATCCTTGATGAGGAAGAGATAGAAGCATTGCGGAAAGAACAGGAGGACAAAGCGGTAGAAATTGTCGACTTTGTTAAATTGGAGGATATTGATCCAATTTATTTTGAAAAAAGTTATTATTTATCACCAAATGAAGGTGGCAGTAAAGCCTATGGATTGCTGCGCACTGCGCTGAACGATACTGGTAAAATCGGAATAGCTAAAATGATTATTCGCGCCAAAGAGCAGCTTGCGGTTATCCGGGTATATGAAAATACGCTCGTTGTGGAGACCATTCATTACCCTGACGAGGTGCGAAGTGTCCAGGATGTCCCGAACATTCCTGAAGATGTAAAAGTGGTAAAAAAAGAATTGGATGTTGCAAAGATGCTGATTGAGCAACTGACAACAGAATTTGAGCCAGAAAAATATAATGATGACTATCGTACCGCATTGCTGGATCTAATTGAAGAAAAGAAAAACAATGCACAGACAGCAACTGCAAAAGATAAACCAGTACCAGATAATGTTACAAACCTAATGGATGCCCTCCAAGCATCATTGGAAAGAGCGAAAAAAGACAAGCCAAAACCAAGTCAGCCAAAACGGAAAACGACTGCAGCGAAGAAGAAGAAGGTTGCGACTTAAAGGGAGGTGCCTGGCTTAGATGCTGCCTGTCACTTCCCGAGTTTTGTAATAATTTGTCGAAAGAAAATATCTCCACGTGGAGATATTTTTTTGTGCAATGTGTAGCCATTACCAATCTTTGTCCTTCTGTTATACTTAGTATAAGCAACGCAGCTTTTCTGTGGGCCCGCGTTTAATGTGCATTTTAAATCTTTAGTGCTAAAAACAATCGGGTTTTGAAAATTTTTTTAGTGCGACGAGAGCAGAAATTTGAACTAGGGAATGATGAAAGTGGCAAATACACATATTTTTTCAAAAGGCGAAGAAATTGCAAATGCAGTTACGCATGGAATTGGGGCATTATTCAGTATCGTAGGCTTAGTCGTATTAATAGTTGCCGCCACTATGAACGGAACGGCCTGGCATATTGTTAGTTTTACGATCTTTGGCACAACGATGGTCATACTATATATTTCCTCTACATTGGTTCATGCACTGCCCCAAGGAAAGGCAAAGGATTTATTTGAGATTTTCGATCATTCCTCGATTTATTTATTCATTGCTGGAACCTATACCCCATTTATTTTCCATGTGATTCAAGGAACACTTGGTTGGACGATGTTCGGTATCGTCTGGGGGATAGCGGTTGGTGGAGTTGTTTTCAAAGCCTTTTTTACTAAGAAGTTTCTCCATACCTCTACATTGCTCTACGTATTAATGGGCTGGATAGTTGTCCTCGGATGGAGGCAAATTATAGAAAATCTTGCTCCTAATGGAGTAGTATTACTAGTTGTTGGTGGATTGTTTTATACGTTTGGTGCAATTTTTTATGTTTGGCGAGGTTTTCGTTATCATCATCTTGTCTGGCATTTGTTTGTATTAATTGGCACGATTTGTCATTATTTTTGTGTTTTACTGTATTTATTGCCTTAGGGGACAGGCACCGTGTCTCAAAAAATGGCTTAGACTGAGTGTTAGGGACACTTGGTCTTTTTTACCTTCTTTGGATACAGGGGAGAATCATTAAAACAATATTGTTGAAGAATGTGGGTCAGGGTGCCTGTCCCTGTGTCCCGAAATCGGGAACCTTTATATTTAGACTTTATTAAATATTAATATAAATGGTATAATTGTAATATTATAACGAAGGAGGGGGAAAAATGTTAGAGACAATCGATAAAAATAGCTTATTGCAGAACGATGTCAATATGCTTGGAAACATCTTAGGCGAAATTTTGGTCCTCCATGGTGGTAAAGAGCTATTTGATAAAGTCGAAACAATACGAGAAATGACAAAAAGTATCCGTAAAAAATTCGATAAAGAGACATATATGGCACTAAAAAAAGAAATCAGCAATTTAAAAGTCCCAATGCGTCAGCAGGTGATTCGTGCTTTTTCTATCTATTTTCACTTAATTAATGTTGCGGAGCAAAACCACCGCATCAGACGCAGACGCCAGTATTTACTTGAAGAGGGAACAAGTCAATCCTTTTCCCTGGAAAAAGCAGTCAGTAAGGTAAGTGAATACTCCCTCACCGATGATGAGATTCAGAATGTGCTAGATGATTTATCGATCGAATTGATCATGACGGCTCATCCAACAGAGGCAACGAAGCGAACTGTATTAGGAATACAAAAACGAATATCTGAAAATTTACAGAAATTGGACAACCCGCTAATCACAAAAAAGGAAAAAGCATCTTTAAAAGATAGCTTATTTAATGAGGTCTTGGCTTTATGGCATACCGATGAATTAAGGCACAAGAAACCAGAAGTGTTGGATGAAGTGAAAAATGGCCTTTATTATTTCGAACATACATTATTTGATACATTGCCAGATATATTTTGGGAATTGGAGATGGAGTTAGAGGAACAGATTTCTGAGAAAGACTGGGAGGTACCGAATTTTATCCGATTCGGCTCCTGGATTGGTGGGGACAGGGATGGAAATCCGTATGTGACACCAGAAATCACTTGGAAGACATTAGAAATGCAGCAGGCACTGATATTGAAGAAATATGAAACGTCCCTTGTTGAGTTATTCAAGCGGTTTAGCCAATCGAGTGAACGCAATTCCATTGATCAGCAATTTATCGATCAGGTGAAGGTTGATGAGAACACTTATTTAAATGAGGATGAGCGATGGCGTATCAAGTCGGAGATCTATCGACGTAAATTTAGAGTTATTCTAAAACGCCTGCGTGAAATAGGAAAATCAGCCCGTGGTTATCATAATAAAGAGCAGTTAGCGGATGACCTTAAAAAGATCCTGGAGAGTGCAGAGGCACATTTACCAAGAACTAAGAAGTTGAAATCCATTCGAAAATTAATCCGTCAAGTCGAGATGTTTGGATTCCATTTAGCAACATTGGATATCCGAAACCATAGCAGAGAACACGAAGCGGCAGTCCATGAAATTCTAAACGCCGTTCATGTTGCAGATGATTATGCCGCTCTTACAGAAGCAGAGAAACAAACGGTATTGATTCAAGTCTTGAACGATCCAAGACCATTGCTGCTTTCCAATGATCGATATTCTAAAGCAACTCAGGAAATGCTGGATGTTTTTAGAATGATCAAACGTGCTCATGAAAAATTCGGCAAACGTGCGATCGAGGTTTATCTAATCAGTATGACGGAGGCTCCAAGTGACCTTCTGGAAGTTTTAGTACTTGCTAAAGAAGCGGGACTCTATCGTCTGAACCCAAATGGAACAGTGGAAAGTGATCTTGATGTTGCACCATTATTGGAAACAATCGATGACTTGAAAGCTGGACCAGAAATCATGCGAGCATTATTTGAAACAGATATATATCGCAAACAGCTCGCAGCACGCAATGAGCATCAGGAAATCATGCTTGGTTATTCGGATGGGAGCAAAGATGGGGGTACATTAAGTGCAAACTGGGAGTTATTTAAAGCCCAGAAAGAAATCCATCGCATCGCAAGGCAAAACGACATTCATTTGAAATTCTTCCATGGACGCGGCGGATCATTAGGCCGCGGAGGCGGTTCATTGAATACGAGTATCCTTTCTCAACCAGTGGAGACTTTAGGAGATGGCGTAAAAATCACGGAACAGGGAGAAGTGCTTTCTTCCAGATACTTACTCAAAGATATCGCCTATCGAAATCTGGAGCAGGCGGCTTCTGCATTATTTGAGTCAAGTGCTAGAGCTTCAAGTGTCCCTGATAAGGTAGAACTGCGAAAACCGGAATGGGAAATGGCAATGGAAGCCATGTCAGAAAAGGCTTTGAGAAAATATCAATCGCTTGTGTTTGGCGATCCCGACTTCCTGACATATTTCCATCAGGCAACACCACTAACAGAATTAGATGCATTAAATATCGGCTCACGGCCGATGAGCAGGAAAAACAGTCAACGGTTTGAAGACTTGCGTGCTATTCCTTGGGTATTTGCCTGGACACAATCCAGACATATGATCCCTGCTTGGTATGCAGCAGGCACAGGTTTGAAAACCTTCATTGAGAAGGAAGATGGTAATTTGGAAATCCTGCAAACAATGTATAAAAAATGGCCATTCTTCCATGTAACAATCAATAATCTGCAAAAGGCCCTGCTTACAGGTGATATGACTAGTGCCAAGGAGTATTTAGAATTAGTCGAGGATTCTGCAGTGGCAAAACGGATATTTGGAGATATTGTTGATGAATACGAACGAACAAAAGAGGCAGTGCTGCAAATTTCCGGTAATGAAGCATTACTTAGCCATTCGCCAAATATACAAGAGTCTGTTCATCTTCGCAATCCATACGTCGATCCACTTAATTTCCTGCAAGTGGATTTGATCCGGAAATTAAGAAAAACAGAAAACCCGCCAGAAGATCTGGTAACTGATGTGTTGCTGACAATCAATGGTGTCGCAGCAGGGTTGGTTAATGTAGGGTGATTTTGGGACGTGGGGACAGGCACCTCGTTCCACAAAAAATCTAAGGCATAGACCGAGTGGTAGAGACACTCGGTCTTTTTTATCTAATTTTAGTGCTATTGGATGGCTTCTCTATTAGATTGAGAATTAATCACTTAATTATGTGAAAGAGTGACAGCAATTCAGGCGGTTATTCCTCTTTTACTTTTCTAATACAACATTACTCTAGAACTTTTTCTTCTACTGTACCACCATAAGGAGCATCCATTTGTTCAGAAAAATTCACAAAAAAAAAAGACCTACCTATTGGGCAAGTCAAGTTCCCGGTATGCTTCCTGATATTTACCGCCTGAAGCAACCTCAGCATGGTACAAAGCCTTAAGTGCAAAGCTTTTCTCAAGATCATGCTCTTTCATTATTTTTTTCAACTTTACTTGTAAATCTTCATTGGCCATAACTAGTTTTTTCATGTGAGATGTATAATATTTCATCTGCTGCTTAACTCCTTTTGATCCAATTATTGATTCAGTAAGTATAGCATTCATACTGTGTAATTGCATTATTTCCTTGTAATTAATTACACAGTCTCTGTCTGATTGCTTATATTCAATTTAGCACTCCTGAAAAAAACTAAAATAAAAAAGCTCTTCTCACACGAGAAGAGCTTTCATGTATTTACTTACGCTTTTTCAACGTTTGCAGCTTGTGGTCCACGGTTACCTTCTTCAATATCAAAAGTAACTTCTTGGCCTTCATCTAATGATTTGAAACCTTCGCTTTGAATTGCTGAGAAATGTACGAATACATCTTCTCCACCTTCAACTTCGATAAAACCGAAGCCTTTGTCTGCGTTAAACCATTTTACTGTACCTTTACTCATAAAAAAATTCCTCCATGTGCTTTATAGCACGTTTATTACTTTTTGGTTCAAGATAATAATTCAAGACGAAGATAATCACTAAGAAGTTATTACAAATATCTTGTTTTGCTAAAACGAACATCAATAAGTTAATCTTATTATAACACGTGATAGCGAAAAAGCTACCCTTTATTAAAATAATTATTAGGTTAAATATGGATACGAGGTGCCTGTCAATCCCCGAATTATGTCACAATTTGTCGAGATGGCATAAGAAGGAGGAGAGGAATCCTTTTTCGAGGCCATTATTTTTAACCCATTGTCCCTGTCATGTGGAAATTGGATATTAATAGTTTCGCTGTATAAATACTATATAGAGTGTTTTGATACATCGTTGATAACTCTCTTACAAAGTTTACCAGATACGAAACATTGTAAACTAATTGGAAAACTGGTTGACAATACTTTTTTAGTTTACTATAATCCTATTATCCGAAAATTTAAAATGTGTTTAGAACGGTAATTGAAAAGGAGCTGGTAGAATGAATAATCAAAGCAAGAAACTAAGAGTTATTCTAAACTGTGCCATCTTTGCTGCGGTAACAGCGATCTTAGCACAAGTAGAAATTCCCCTTCCGCTTATTCCAATAAGTGGGCAAACCCTGGCTGTTGGTATTGCAGCAACAATTCTTGGGTCGCGTCAAGGCGCATTAGCAATGGTTTGTTATGCTGCAATTGGCGCTGTAGGTCTTCCTGTATTCAGTGGCTTTAGCGGAGGGCCGCAAGTACTGGTTGGTCCATCTGGTGGTTATATTTTTGGGTTTATTGCGGCCGCTTTTATTACAGGACTAATTTTAGAAAAAACAAGATTCACAATACCTATGGCACTTATTGCAAATATTGTAGGAATGGTTGTAACCTTATTTTTCGGTACAGTTCAGTTAAAATTTGTTTTGGATTTAAGTTGGAATGCAGCTCTTGTAGCAGGGGTATATCCATTTATAGTCGTTGGGTTGATCAAAGCTTATCTAGCAAGCTGGATTGGGATAACGGTTAGAAGAAGACTTGTCCAAGCGAATCTTGTTAATGTGAAAAAAGAGGAAGTCGCTTGATTTATCAAAGAGCAGTAGCTATATAATTGTTTTTAATTCTGAATATAAGTATGTTTTATGCAGCAGGGAGAATTGTAAAGAAGAAAAAGGCTTAACCTTGATACGTTTAGCATATTGCTATGAAAATAAACGTGAGAAGGATTTGGAAAGGGCAGAAGTGCAAAATGAAAAAGGGTTTAAGTTATTAGAAAAAGTACCTAGCTATTGGAAGAAGCACTAGCAGGAATCATCGATTTTTATACAAGCAATCATAATCCAAAGAAAAGAAGAATCTAAGAAATAAGTTTGTGAAGATGCTAGCTGTAGAATAAGTGATCGTAATATATCCTCGTCCATTACTATGTGATTCTATCACACTAAATGGATTAGAGGATTTTTTGTTATCAAAAAAACGAAGCGTCTGCCTTTGAACCATAATAACTCCGCATGGGACATATAAATGTAGTTAAGCAAATAATTATTTTTTCAAGGGGGTAAAGAGGTTGAAACAAGATAGAATGAATGGAATTATCATAGGTATTTTGTATATCGTAGCTGCGGTCACTTCAATTATAGCTGTTATTTCTTACCAGCCGATATTGTCAGAACAATGGTTTATGACTGTGGAAACTGGGTTTGAAACGAAGATTTTAATTGGCGTACTAAATGATCTTTTGCTTGTAGCTGCTGCAGTTGGGACAGCAATCATGCTATTTCCTTATATCCGTCGTTGGAATGAACATATTGCATTAGGGTATCTTTGCTTTCGATTTATGGAAGCTGTTTTTATTTCTGTAGGAGTGGTAAGTATATTAAGTTTATTGCAGTTAAGTATGTATGTTGAAGCAGGCAGCATAGCAAGTGAAAATCTTCATGCTGCAGGTTTAATGCTGCAATCTTTTCATCGATGGATTATGGTATTAGGTCCAAATTTGATGCTGGGCTTGAATACAATCATGTACAGTTATTTACTTTTTAGAACAGGTTTAGTTCCAAAGCCGTTAGCGGTATTTGGGATGGGTACTGCCGTTATGGTATTCATATCTGGTTTATTAGACATGTTTGGCATCATAGACTCCCTCTCTGCAGTAAAAGGTCTCACAGCCTTGCCAGTGGGAGTTTATGAGATGAGTTTGGCAGTCTGGTTAATTGTTAAGGGGTTTGATAAGCAAAAGCTTGAAAAATTAAAAGCATAATTCATACCTCTTCTTATTAACTTGGGACCAGGGGCTACCTCTCCTTACTAATTATTGGGACCAGGAACCTGTCCCCAAGTCCCGCCCTTTTTTGTCTCTAATAGTAATGAATGCGCTTTTATGATAATATTAAAGTTACAATTTGTAATTTTGCAAAATAACAAAATCATCAACATACTCATTACAGTGTGACATATTTTACAATCTGGGATTGGCTTGTTTGCTAGTAACAGCATGGTGACAACCAAGTTCACTAAATAAGTTGGAAGGAGCGATGATCTATTTGGCTATGATTACAGATAAATTTGGACGTCCACTTCAGGATCTGCGTATTTCTGTTATTGACCGTTGTAATTTCAGATGTACGTATTGCATGCCAAAAGAGATTTTTGGCAGAGATTTTGCGTTTATGCCTAAGGATCAACTGCTTAGCTTTGAAGAGATAGAGAGATTAGCAGTTATTTTTGTAGAATTAGGGGTTAAGAAAATTAGATTAACTGGCGGAGAGCCTTTGCTGCGAAGAGATTTGCCAGTTTTAATAAATAAATTAACGAATATTGCAGGGTTAGAGGATATTGGGTTAACTACGAATGGCTCCCTACTTGGTGTGATGGCAGAGAAGTTAAAGAATGCTGGATTAAAACGGGTAAATGTTAGTCTCGATGCATTAGATGAGGCGACATTTAAATCTATCAATGATAGTGGCGTCGGACCAGATCGGATTTTAAAAGGAATCGAGAAGGCGAAAAAAGTCGGGTTAGAGGTAAAAGTAAATATGGTTGTCAAAAAGGGAATGAATGACAACGAAATTGTGCCGATGGCGAGATACTTTAAAGAAAGAGGAGTGACACTAAGGTATATCGAATTTATGGATGTAGGTCAAACAAACGGCTGGGACTTTAGCAAAGTCATCACGAAGAAGGAAATATTTCAAGAGCTAAGCAACGTATTCAATTTAGAACCAGTTGATCCAGCTTATATAGGCGAGGTTGCTAAACGCTATCGCTACGTTGGGACAGATTCCGAGGTCGGGTTCATCACGTCTGTTTCCGAATCGTTTTGTTCAACGTGTACAAGGGCAAGGATTGCTGCTGATGGAAAAATGTATACTTGCTTGTTTTCAGGAAGCGGGTTTGACTTTAGAGAGCTGCTCCGTTCCGAAAAAACGAATGATGATATAAAGTCATTCATTGTGAATATTTGGAATAATCGTAATGATCGTTATTCGGATGAACGTACGGAAGAATCGGCTAAAAATAAGAAGAAGATAGAAATGTCCTATATCGGCGGTTAATAAGCAGAACTTTTAATAGAAAGGAATCAAAATGATGGCAGATAGATATTCTCGGCAGAAGTTATTTAAACCTATTGGTACGGTTGGTCAGCAGAAGATTGGCGAGAAGCATATCCTCATACTCGGCTGTGGTGCATTAGGAACGGCAAATGCCGAAAATCTAGTGCGTGCGGGGATTGGTAAGCTAACGATAATTGATCGTGACTATGTTGAATTTAGTAATTTGCACAGGCAGCATTTATTCACGGAACAGGATGCAATTGATCAGATTCCTAAGGTGATTGCAGCTAAGTCGAAGCTTGAGGCAATCAATTCTAATGTCCTGATTGAAGCACATATTCTCGATGCAACTGCTGTCACATTGCGCCCACTTCTAAAAGAGGTTGATCTCGTTATTGATGCAACGGATAATTTTGACACTCGCCTCATGATGAATGATCTGCTTCAGCAGCTTCATATTCCGTGGATATATGGAACTTGCGTTGGCAGTACCGGAATGAGTTATACCATTTTGCCAAAGCAAACGCCATGCTTACACTGTTTATTGGATGCTGCACCACCGAATGGAGCAACATGTGATTCTGCTGGGATTATTTCTCCTGCGGTACAAATGGTAGTTGCACATCAAACGACCGAAGCGCTGAAGCTTTTAATTGGAGATAGCGATTCGTTAAGAACAACGCTCGTTACATTCGACCTTTGGAATAATCATTATCAGATGATAAAAGTGGACAAAGCGATGGACAGTGCATGTCCTGCATGTGGAATGGACGCAACTTACCCGTATTTACATTACGAAGCGACAACAAAAACAGAAATACTTTGTGGAAGGAACACAGTACAAATCCGTGCAAATCGGGAAATGCAATTAGCAGAGCTTGCAAACCATTTGAAGTCAGTCGGGCAAGTAAAAGGGAATGATTTTTTATTATCGCTGGATTATCAGTCTTATCGAGTCGTTTTCTTCCAGGATGGCAGGACACTAATTCATGGAACAGATTCAATTGAAAATGCAAAAAAAATCTATTATCAATTAGTAGGATGAAGGTGAATCATTATGGAAAGAAGAAGACCGATTAAAGTAAATGAAGCAATTTCACGCCTAATGGAGTTCAAAACGGCTGGCAGTGTGGAATATGTACATATCGAGGAGAGCTATGGCCGTTTTCTTGGGGAGGATATCATTGCAGATCATCATGTCCCGCCTTTTGACAGGTCGCCATATGATGGGTTTGCCATTCGCTCAAGCGACACAGCAGAAGGGTCAAGGACAAATCCGATAACATTAAAAGTTGTGGGAGAAATTGGCGCCGGCAGTGTTTTTCCAGAAACTGTTCAGGAAAACGAAGCGGTTCGAATTATGACCGGAGCTCAAATTCCTGCTGGCTGTGATGCGGTTGTGATGCTTGAAATCGTAAAGGAAGAAATGAGTGATAACGAGCCCTACATCATACTGAAACGGAAAATAAAGGAAAATGATAATATTTCCTTTGCAGGAGAGGATACGAAAAAAGGAACGACAGTAGCGAAAAAAGGCACCTATATTACTCCCGGCGTTGTGGCAGTCCTTGCGACGTTTGGCTATAAGCGTGTTCCGGTTAGTGTGAAGCCGAAAGTAGGTATTATTGCTACAGGTAGTGAACTGCTTGAGCTTGATGAACCTTTACAGCCAGGGAAAATTAGAAATAGTAATGCATACATGATTTATTCACAAGTAGTGAGAGCAGGAGCTGTGCCAATTTATTTTGGGCAATTTTGTGATGATCTCGATACATGCTTCCATCAAGTGCGGGATGCATTGGCGAAGGTTGATATATTAATTACAACGGGTGGCGTTTCTGTTGGCGACTATGATTATCTCCCTGCTATTTATGGGAAAATAGGAGCGAACGTGCTGTTCAATAAAATTGCGATGCGCCCTGGAAGTGTGACCACGGTTGCCGAGAAGGATGGCAAGTTATTGTTTGGTCTTTCAGGAAATCCATCTGCATGTTACGTTGGCTTTGAACTTTTTACGAGACCAATTATTCGTACATATTTGCATGCCTCACGTCCCTTCTTGAAAAAGGAAATGGCTTTTCTTGGCGGGAATTTTGCCAAAGCAAATCCTTTTGACCGGTTTGTACGGGGGCATATCACCTACCAAGACGGGAAGTTGGTCGCAACACCTGTTGGCCTGGACAAATCCAATGTCGTATCCTCTTTAGCAGAAGCAAATATTCTTATCAATTTACCAGGTGGCACGAAAGGGTATGAGAAGGGGATGGAAGTCGCGGTAATATTATTGGAGGATCAAGAGGGAACGACATTCGAAGCCCTTGTTAATACCGAGATAAATTCACGAAGGAGCCGAAGACACATGAATGAGAAGCTGTTTGAAATTGCCGAGGCGCCGATTCAAATCGACGCTGTTATTCAGAAGGTCGAACGGAGAGAAGCTGGCGCGATTACAACATTTATTGGCACGGTTAGAGAGTGGACTAGGGGTAAGCAAACGATGTATTTAGAGTATCAAGCATATATACCGATGGCCGTTAAGATGCTTGCCGAAATAGGGGAAGAGATCAGCGAAAAATGGCCAGATACAAAAATCGCCATAACACATCGGATCGGTCGGCTGGATATTTCGGAGATTGCTGTTGTCATTGCCGTATCATCTCCACATCGCAAAGCGGCATATGAAGCCAATGAATATGCGATCGAACGAATTAAACAGATTGTCCCAATTTGGAAAAAGGAACACTGGAGCGATGGGGAAACATGGATTGGCGATCAATTAGAAAAGGTGCCTTATGAATCAGGCAAACCTAATGTAAAGGATGTTGAATGATGATAACAATTTTATTATTTGCACATTTACAGGAATCTGTTGGGAAAGATCGTATTGAATTTCCGATCGAACAATTGACAGTAAAGGAATTAAAAACAGCATTACAACAAGACTACCCATTACTAGAGCTTGATCATGTTATGACAGCAGTGAACGAAGAGTATGCAAGGAATGAAAGTAAAGTTACAGCGGGAGATATTGTAGCCTTTATTCCACCTGTCAGTGGAGGATAAAAAATTGATATTCAAAAATTTATCGAGGTGAGGGGACCAATAGTCCAATTCGTTCAAAGGAATTAAAAGAACCCTCGACTACTTTTAAAGGTGAACGAACAGGAGTCGTAAAAATGGAAGTTATCCAAATTATTGGCTACAAAAATAGCGGGAAAACGACGATAGCTAAGAAGCTAATTGAGGTATTATCACAACAGGGAATTCAAGTTGCTTCCCTTAAGCATCATGGTCATGGTGGCTTGCCTTTAGGGATAGAAAATACGGATAGCTCGAAGCATCAGCAGGCTGGAGCAATTGTTTCCGGAGTTGAAGGAGAAGGGATGCTGCAATTGACGAGGCAGCATGGCTGGAGCTTGGAGCAAATGGTTGGCATCTATGAGATTCTCCATATCGACGTATTGATTATAGAAGGATTTAAGCGGGACAATTACAAGAAGGTCGTATTAATAAACAAGGAAGAGGACCTAATTCTATTAGAAGAAGCAATGAACATTGCAGCTGTAATCACTTCCTTACCGGTAAAGTCTTCTTCCTACCCGGTTTTTAAACGAACACAATTAGAGCGATTTTGTGATTGGGTTCTCGA
This sequence comes from Oceanobacillus zhaokaii, assembly GCF_003352005.1. Classification (GTDB taxonomy): domain Bacteria; phylum Bacillota; class Bacilli; order Bacillales; family Amphibacillaceae; genus Oceanobacillus; species Oceanobacillus zhaokaii. The sequence goes on along the minus strand of NZ_CP024848.1, from coordinate 3,239,234 downwards.
AACATTTATAACTAAAGGAATTAATTAATATTACATATTTCAATCGGGCAATTTTAACAGCCAATTTCTTCTCTTAGATAAGCAAGGTCCTTTAATAATATTCTGCCTTTCTTATCGATGGAGATGACATCTAGTTTGCGCAGCTCAACAAGCATTCTGTTCACACTTTCACGAGTAGCTGCACAGAAATTTGTACGAGTCCACTTTTAAGTACATAAATTACATGGGCATCTGATCCTTCATGGTAAAGAAAGGTGTCCTGTTCGATTTTATGATTTGTTCCGATATCATTTAGAATATTTTTAAGTCCAGCTGAAATTAGGGGTTTATGAGATTTTGAGCTTAATAAGCTTTATGCAATTCCTTCATCTCGTTTAATATACTTTTATTTTATCATTGCAATGTGACGATTGTAGTTAAGTAAATTACGATATTGTGAATTTTCCCGCAAACGAGGAGGCATGGAAATGGAGTTTATCGGTGTAATTCTAGCAGGTGGCCAGTCAAGGAGATTCGGTTCACCGAAAGCTTTTGCTAAGAGGGAAGGGAACTCCTTTTATACGTATTCAGCTAAGGCGCTCGAGTCTTATACTTCTAAGCTTGTTCTTGTCACAAATCCAAAGCTTTCCCCTGTTTTTTCTCAAGAGGGTTTTACTGGAGAGATAATAAGTGATTGCACGGAATATGCAGGACAAGGACCACTTGCTGGTATTTATTCGGCAATGGAAAAATATTCTGCTGACTGGTATATCGTAAGTCCAATTGATGTTCCGTTTATCGATCAGGCGGTTATCGAGTTGCTGCTCTCTAACATTGAGCCAAATGTGGATGCAGTCATTCCAGTTGTTGCAGGAAAGAAACAACCACTCATAGCTCTCTATCATCATAATGTAAAAGGGTTGATAAAAAGTAAGTTAGATCGTGGGTTACGTTCAGTTGAGAAGGTATTAGAAGATCTAAATGTACATTATCTTTCCATCAAGGATGAACAAGCCTTTATTAATGTTAATTCACAAGTAGATTACGAGAAATATATAAAGTGAGCACGCTTTCTGCTTTAAAGTAATCGTGAGGTAATGGGGGAATAACGATGTCAAACGAACTTCATAAACAGCATGCTATGAAAGTGTCATGTGCAGTCGTGACGGTAAGCGATACAAGGAATGAAGAAACAGATAAAAGCGGGAAATTAATGAAAGCATTACTTGAGGAATCAGGACATGAAATAAATTACTATACGATTATTCCTGATGACAAGGAGACGATTACAAATACAATGGAGCATGCAGTTCAACTAGAAGATATTGATGCCGTGCTTGTAAATGGAGGTACTGGAATCTCCGGGCGTGATGTGACAATCGAAGCGATTCAGCCGTTACTGGATAAGGAATTGCCAGGCTATGGAGAACTTTTTCGTTATTTGAGCTATCAGTATGATATTGGAACTGCAAGTATGTTATCCAGAGCAATCGCTGGCGTTGTGAATAACCGTATCATCTTTGCGACACCTGGTTCAACAGGTGCGGTAAAATTAGCGATGGAAAGATTGATTCTGCCTGAACTCGTACATGCTGTGAAAGAAATTACGAAAGATTTACTAAAGTGAAGGAGCAAGAATAATGAAACAACTACCATTCATTCTATTAATTTTTATCTTATTTGTCACTGGCTGTGGACAAGCATCAGGTTCTAGTAGCGATGTGACTGAAGAAATAGAGCTTACAATTTCGGCTGCAGCTAGTATGACAGATAGTTTAAACGAAATAACAGAGGCATTTGAAAAAGAAAATCCGGATATTAAGGTTACATATAACTTCGGCGGTTCTGGTACACTGCGCAAGCAAATTGAACAAGGGGCACCAATCGATCTCTTCTTTTCTGCCTCTAAAAAGGACTATCAGCTGTTAGCGGAAGGCGGGTTTGTTAAAGAAGGATCCGCCATTTTTCGCAATAAATTAGTGTTCCTTCAGCAAGATGATGGACCAATGAATTCATTGGACGACTTTATTAATTCAGATGGGAAAATAGCGATTGGCACACCTGAGGCAGTACCTGCTGGAACGTATGCTGAGCAAGCATTGAAGGAACTCGGAGTTTGGGAACAGCTGCAAGGCCGCATCGTCTTTACAAAGGATGTAAGGCAGGTGCTGAACGTTGTCAAAGAAGGGGGGGTTAAGCTGGGGATGGTTTACAGCAGTGATTTGTACGGGGAAGAGAAAGTAGAAATCGTATGGGAAGTTGACCCTAGTCTCCATGAGGAAATTGAATACTTTGCCGCATCCCTTAAAGATAATCAGGAGGATGATGCAAGAGCAGAAGCAGTGGAGCGTTTCTATCGATATATGCAAAATGAAGATAGCATGAAAGTGTTTGCAAAAAATGGTTTTGATACGGAAGCACCGGTGAATTAGTAATGGAGTGGTCATGGCATCCAGTACAGCTCTCACTATATGTCGCAACAATCGCAACCTGCATCACGTTTGTCTTAGCAATCATCGCTGCTTATTGGATTGCTGGCGGAAGGGTGAAGGGAAGGGCAATTCTCGAAACAATCTTCTTTTTGCCCCTTGTTTTACCGCCAACGGTAATCGGCTTTATGCTAATCATTATTTTTGGCAATAACAGTCCAGTAGGAAGAGCAATTGAAGCAATGGCAGGGAGCAGTATTTTATTTACCGTTCCTGCTGCAATTATCGCTGCAGCTATCGTTGCCTTCCCACTTATGTATCAATCAATCAAAACAGGCTTTCTCTCGGTTGATTCAAATATAATTGGTGCAGCAAAAGTAGATGGCGCATCCAACTGGAAATTGCTCTTCCTCATCATTGTCCCGCTATCCTATCGTTCAATTTTGGCAGGAATCATCCTCGGGTTTACCCGAAGCATCGGCGAATTCGGTGCAACCCTTATGTTTGCGGGCAATATCCCAGGTCGTACCCAAACGATTCCCACCGCAATTTATTTAGCGATCGAATCGGGAAGAACAGATGTCGCCTGGTATTATGTACTAATCAGCATCAGCTTTTCCTTTATCCTTCTATTGTTTATTAACCGGGCGAGAGGATGATAGCGGACCGGGCGCCGGAACGAGCGAGGTCCGCACTGAATCGAGCGAGCCGTGGCCAAAATCGAGCAGATCGAGCTTTTTTCTGTACAGCTAAAAGGGGATGATAAGCATTTTCCTCATACCATAGCAACAAGCCATTAAAGAGGGAATAACAGAGATTGAATCCATTTAAAGGGTAGCCGTTTGGCTGCTCTTTTTAAATTCGTTTTCATTAAACTCAATGATAGCTGTATCTTTGGAATAAAGTTCATTCAATCGTTAAATGAAGGTGGAAAAAATTATGCGAAAAGGGTACCCAGAAAGGTCTTCTTCCATACAATATAGCAAAAGCCCATATTTATGTAGTTTAGGGGCTTTTCTTAGAATGCTATCAATATTTAAGGGAGATGTAGATAGAGATGTTAACCCCTTCATCCATACTAACGACAACAGATATTGAGGATGGCAATCAGTCTATCCCCAATTGGTTTAAAAAAGAATATGCCCATTGGAAAAAAGTGGTTTCTGACAAAGGATTTCCTTGCCCATATGGAACAGTTGCTGAAAGAATGGGTCATTTAAGGTATTTTTATATTGAAAACGATGATTTTCATTCTTTGCCGCATGTCCTAAGAGAATTTCTAAAGCTATCAAGAGGAAGCAAGAATAGGCATGCCTTTGTTATTTTTATAAAACCAGAGATTCTAGAAAAACCTTTTGCTTATTATGAAACTTATTTTTGGGATATTTTAAATTACTTACATGAGCATGATGAGGTTGAATGGTGTAAGGATATCTCCATACATCCGGATGACGCCAATTGGGAATTTTGTTATGATGGAGAACCAATTTTTGTTTCGGCTAACATGCCTGGATATAAACGCAGAATTACGAGAAATATCGGAAACAGCCTTATCTTAATCTTCCAACCTAGGAGAATTTTTAGTGGTATCTCTTACAAAACAAATCGCGGAGAAAAAGCTATCAAGCTAATCAGGTCAAGGGTGGAATCTATTGAAAAACTCCCATTTCATCCAGATTTAGGAGGATACGGGGATGAAGGTTACAGGGAATGGAAACAGTATATTATAACAGATGACACAGAACCAAGAAGTGGTCAATGCCCTTTCCGTATAACAAATCAGGAATCAAAAAAGTAATTATCTTGTGATTTGCATTAAATAATACGGTGGATTTCTTAAATCCGAATAAATTATAAAGCTTCTGGTTTTGAAGGTTATGGTAGCGTGGGTGATATTCTTGCACTTGAAATCATCTACATGAAGTTCGAATGCTTCCACCAGCACCAAAAAGAACTAGATCGTGTATTGAAGGAAAGGTTGTGTCCGAACGCACGCCCCCGGAGACCATGTAAAACATCTTAGGAATCTTCTAAATGAGAGGACCGTTGAAACAAGAAGACCGCCTCTTCAAGCACTTCGAGAGGATTGTTGGTCATCCACAGCAATAGAGGTTAATAGATAAGCATCAGGAGTCACCAAGCTTAATCAAGGTGAATTATTAATTAAGAGTAGCCATTTGGCTGCTCTTTCATTCTTTTATTTGACCAAATTAAATTAAAGCCAACAATATTTTTCAACATATAAAAACAGTCTATGCGTAACATCTTCACAATCAGGGAGTTTATGGAATAATATCAATAGAAAATACGTTCATTTATTCATTAATCATTGTAGAAATGTAAATACAGGTTTATGTATACGTGTAAATGTGTGTGTTAGGACGCCGAATTTTCCATCCTTATGTTGTAAGCTTCAATTAATCTCCTAAATTCTTCAGAGGTTTAGTCAAGTGGTGAACTATTGCCTAGCTGTCCGGAATAGATTATCAAATAAACGAGACTGACATATTTTTAATAATCTAGGGACAACCCAGAAGTTTTAGATTTGAGACCAATGAATTAAATTAGCACTAATTTTATTTTCTTTGCATAAAAAAGGAAGACGCAAATAAATATGAATGCACCTTCCTATCTATTCCTTTTTATAACCTTTGTCCCTCTATTTTACCTAATATAAAGTAAAAAAAATTTAACTTAAAAAAGTGAGGGAGCCTGTTTGCAGTGAACAAGATTCTTTAATAAGGCATTTTCAAAGCTTTATTGGCAACCCTAATATCATTGCGTAATAACTTTTCTAAATCATAAGAAGGATATAGACCTTTCTTATACATATAGGAATATACCATTCCATGGATTTCTATAGCTTTTTGTAACTGCTTATTTAGTGTTTCCCTTAAAATTGGAGTAGCTGTTTCTGTAATAGCTATCGAATAGTTCCGGACAGCAGTTTTGGCAAAAGCTAATAAATCACCCGAAAAAGCCATCTTCCAAGTTCCTTAAATCTTCTTCGTCCTCATTCCTGGGTGCAAATTGGTAAAATTGAAGAAGTTCCTGCAGATTCCTTTCAAGCCCTAGAATGATATGTTCATAAATGGAGCAAAGCTCAGGATCTTTTACTTCAGAGATAAACTCTTTAAGTCTCATTAATCCAATACTTTGAAAGACAACAAGTTCATGCAATTCAAGCGTTTCATGCCATGCAAGGTGATTAGGATATCCAGATTTATTAGTTTCCATTTTATTCCTCCTCCTCTAAACTAGACATTTATACTGTATTCAAGGGACTACTAAAAGGAGACAATTGTAAACAGTTTTAAAACAAAATACAATGTGGAGTTCGCGGAGGAATTTCTTGCAGAGAATAACCAAAACAAGGAAAAAAACAGACAAAATGACCGTTAATCCATTAAATTAAAGGCGCTTTCCTGTATTGGGAAGGCGCCTTTTCATGCTATAACCTAAAAGGTTAGACATATAAATTATGAGATTATCTGATTAAGATCTTGTTGGATATTCATCTTTCTTTTTACAATTTAACATCCAACGTAAAAATATCTTATATAAAGTCCCCCATTTAGAGGATTATAATTCCAGGTTGTCGTAATAATTTGAGAAAGATTCAAAAAGACATTATAAAACAATTTATATCTGAATATAAGGTGGATGACATGAAGAAGAAAATGAAATGGTGCTAGCTTTTGGGTATCTGGTAAGGTGGTCATCTATGGTCGTAGTGTCCGTTATATTGTTTTCAATGCCTAGTCAATTTGAGTGCATTGCACAAATGATTTTATTAAGAGGCTGATTTATCCAGCCTCTGGCATCTTACTGTTTATATTGGGGTTCCTCTTGCTCCATTTGCTGGACTCTTGGCTCTACATTTTGTAAGACTGCCTGTGTTTGCTGCGCAGCATTTTGAAACAGCTGTTGTGCCTGTTTATTATCTGTTTCAAGTGCAAATGTTTCAAAACTTGCCTGGGCACTCTTTAATCCAGCAATTGTCTGCTTAACCTGTGATATAACTGTCATCCCTGACCCCTCCTAAATTGAATTTCATGGTCAATTGAAGTATTTGATTTTTTGTCGAAAATATACTTATTATTTTCTTGCAAGCGCCTAGAGTAATTCTCACCCAGTTCTTTTACCTAAATCCAAAACCCAAACAACTCTAATTTGATAAGTTTATTTCAATTAAAATACCCTATTGTCTTTGTTTAATGTAGTTTTTTCCATCATCATTTGGGTGATTAAAGATAATAATATTGGATACTCTAAGGATTAAATTAAGGTCTATTTTTAGTCAGAATTAACACAGACTAAAGACGGAATGATTTTATTTGATATCAGGAATGGAGGGATGAGGATATGGATAAACGAGAAAAAAAGTTACTTGCGGAAGATCCGACTGTTGCTCCAGGTATAAATCCTGAAGATTCGTATGGAGAAAAAGCAACGAAGTCTGAAATTGAAAAAGGTGAATCAACTAGTGTTACAAGGCTAACATATGATGAATACGATCCAAGTGGAAGATAAATAAGAAACAGTAAAGTATCCGCGAAACCTTGTTTTATTTTTGAAGTGAATTTAATTTCTAAAATCAGATTTATGGGGGCTTGCATAAGCAGGATTCATTGGTATCGATGATTATCAGCGGTACGTTCCTCTTGCTGGATAGCCCCATCTATCAGTCTACGGTAACCATAGATAATTGGCCAAGAGTAAATCGGTAAATAAAATATGTCTTCCCTCTGTTGGTGGAAAAATGTGTTAATTTCCAGCACTGTTTTTAAAATCATTTATTCATAAATTTTATCTGCATTTTTGTAGCGTAATTTTTCAGATTGAGTGATATCTTTACTTGTTCCCATTGATTTATTGCCTTCTTTTTTCATCTTCTTTATCCCTTCGACTTGACCAATTTCACCTTTCTTTTCCATCACATCTCACCTCCAAAGCTCTTAATAATTTCTTTCTATAACTCTTAGTATGGAATAATAACTTAATTATATTCTTAGCGAAAACATCCTCATTAGCGAAAGAAGAAGGTATAAAACATAAGCAGTGAAATTCAATTCACCCTCTTACATAATAAAACTGACTTAAATGTATTCTCTATAGCCCTCTTTAATATTAAGCCTCATTATTATAAGTGCTCCTAATTTACCTCACATAAAAAGTAAAAAAATGATAGGTATAAAGAGAGGAAGCCAAGGATAAAAATTAGGCTCCCTTAATAACGCATTTCCAAAGCTCTATTGGCAATTCTAATATCATTGCTTAAGTGATGTAAGATCTTGAATAAGAATAGTTTCTTATTTTAATAAATTAGGAACAGTAGATAATTCTCTTAAAATAATTTAGGCATAATAACCCTTTTAAGTTATTTACAATACACAAACATAGAAAAAGGTTATAAATTGAATAAATAACTTAAGAAATCATCAGCATATTAACGGTAGGATTAATCTTTCCTAATATAATCTCCGTTCTTGCCACCGCTCTTTTCTTGTAAGTAGGTTGGTCCGATGATCATTGCTTTGTCGACGGCCTTACACATATCATATACGGTTAATGCTGCAATCGATGCAGCGGTTAACGCTTCCATTTCTACCCCAGTAGATCCTACTGTTTTGACTTCTGCAGCAATTAATAATTCAAATTGATCGTTTTCGCTAAATTTCCATTCAAAGGATAGATTTACGCCACCTAACAGGATTGGATGGCACATTGGGATAACTGCGGGTGTTTGCTTGGCGCCCATAATACCTGCGACTTGTGCAACAGCAAGCACATCCCCCTTTTTATTCTGGTGCTGTGTAATATTTTCATAAACATCTTTACTCATTCGAACACTGGAATGAGCAATCGCTATACGGGCACTCTCATCTTTATCTGTAATATCAACCATCTTTGCTCTTGCCTGTTCATTAAAATGCGTGAATTCTGTCAAAATGATCACCTCTCGTTTTAACTCGTACATTTCATTATTAAGTTGGAAACTTGATAACATAGCATATGAATTAATTATAGAGGTATCAGAGGTGCCTGTCACTTCCCGAGTTTTGCAATATTCTCGGAGTTCAGTGAAGTAATTTGTTCCACGATGTTAACGTTCGGTATCATTGACTATTCTGAACAGCAACCATCAGAACCAGCCTCGTTTTTTAAAAAATGCAATCATGAGCATGGCTAAGACTAGCATTACTCCTATAACTGTAAAATAGCCAAAGTCCCATTTCAACTCCGGCATGTTGGCGAAATTCATACCATATATACCGACAATGAACGTAAGCGGTGCAAAAATGGATGTAATCACTGTAAGTATTTGAATGACTTTATTTTGCTGGTAGGAGTTTAGGGAAATGAAACTATCGCGAATATCGTTCGTAACCTCCCGATTAGAATCAACCATTTCCGATAACTTTAATAAATGATCATAAATATCAACAAAATACTCTCGTCTTTCCTTGATTCCTTCCAGATGATGTGAATTTAGTATTCGATAAAAAAGATCGCGTATAGGGTTAATCGAATGACGCAATTCCAGTAATTGATGTCTTAAATCAAATAATTTATCAAGCAAGACATCCATCGATTGTCTTCCTGGATTCTTCTCGATTTCGTTAATTTTATCTTCCATTTGATAAACAACCGGGAAAAAGTTGTCTACTACTTTATCCATAATCTCGTAGAAAACACGGTATTCATCCCAATCAAATATTTTCTCCTCACGCAGAAAAGTGTTCCAAACCCGGTTTATCTCATCCAAATCATTATTATGGAATGTTACGATGTAATTTGCTCCAATAAAAAAGTCAATCTCGTATTGATCAAAGCATTCGGGTCCAATCGTATGTGCGACAAAAAAGGAAAAATCATCATAGTAATCAAGTTTCGGTCGCTGCAAACTAAGGATACAATCTTCTATTGCAAGCGGGTGGAAGTGAAGGATTGTATCAAGCTTTTCGACTTCATTCTCAGTTGGTACATTAAAATCAATCCACCACCATTTAAGCTTTTCGAAGTCTACATCATCAATCGAAACATTTGTTATGATTTCCTTTTCAGTCGTAACGGCTATAATCTGAATCATGTCATACTCCTTAATGAAAGATCTTTCTTTAGCTATTTCCTCTAAAAGTGATTTTATGCTGGCTGGTACTTTCCCAAACTGTCATTATGGAATAGATTGATTAAAGAGCAGGACAAGCTAGCATTAGGTACCTAACACCCTATATGTTACAATGACTTGGAAATAATGATAAAAGGAGGCAAAGGGCATTGAAGGATGATAAATCATGGTATCGGCTTGATAATGCTGGAAAACTATATTCCTCTATTATATCTTCCAGGGCGACCACTTTATTTAGGTTATCCGTAACGCTTACCTCCCCAGTAGAGCCCGGCATCTTACAAAGGGCACTTGAACTTGCATTGGAACGTTTTCCTTTTTATCGGGTTCAATTAAAGCAGGGTTTCTTTTGGTATTATTTTGAAGGAACGGATGAAATGCCAAGAGTAGAAAAGGAAAAATATTATCCATGCATGAGTTTATCGATTAAAAAACGCGGATCTTTCCCATATCGGGTATATTACTATAACAACAGAATTGCTTTGGAGCTATCACATAGTATGACGGATGGTACTGGTGGATTGAAGTTTTTATATGAACTCGTCAAGCAATACTTGCATTTAAAAGAATCCATCCCAATCAAACGAGAGAACATAAACAATGAGCAGCTGCGATTAGAAACAGAGAATGCCTTTCGAAAATATTATGATAAAAAAATTCCCGCGCCGAAATCCCGTCTAGGGAATACCTTTAAACTTCCGCTTGAATTGGATAAAAAGGGATATTATCATATCGTAACCGGGATTATCAGTGTGGAAGCATTGAAAGAAAAGGCAAAAGAGTATGATGTTTCGATTACTGTCTTGCTCACTGCAGTTTATATCCAGAGTCTGTTAAAAATTCAAGAAAGAAGTTCAAGGCGGAAACGGCTGATTGTCATGAATGTTCCAGTTAATATGCGCTCTTATTTTGAAAGCGAGACGATGCGGAATTTTTTCGTAAGTATCACTCCTACTATTGATGCAAGGCTAGGTAAGTATGAATTTGAGGAAATTATCCAAGAGTTAAAAATTGAGTTTAGCCGCTTACTGACACCGAAAAAACTAAAGCAATATATCAAACGCAGTGTCATCAGCGAGAAATCTTTAGCCTTACGATTAATGCCGTCGCCGATTAAGGATATTGTGGCACCCTCCATTTATTCCTTTTTTGGGGAAGGTCAATATACAAGCGGCTTATCCAACTTAGGGATTGTTCGAGTGCCAAGTGAAATGGAGAAATTTATTGAAAGGGTAGAGTGTTATCCACCCCCTAGTATAGGAAATAAAGTGAAGGCTATGCTGATTAGCTATCAACAACATATGTATATTTCATTTGGAAATTTATCCAGGGATCGAATGCTTGAGCGGGAGTTCTTTCGCAGTATTCGTGAGCTAGGAATTGAAGTAACTGTAGAAACAAACGATGAGGAGAATTAAGATGGCCTATTGTCCAAAGTGTGGAATTAAAGTAGAAATTGATAACCGGCCATGCCCACTATGCAACTTCCATATCCCAAAAGTGAATGAAGAGAGTGAAGAGGTTATAAGAATCCGGAAATTTCCCGAAACAGCAAACCCATATCCGGCTTACATGAGAAGGGTGCTAAATCGGATTTTTATCTTTGTAGCCTTATTCGTACTCGTCGTTGTTTGCCTGATGTTTTACATCGACTATGAAGTGAATGACATGTTTACATGGTCAAAATATAGTAACTTAAGTATGCTAGCTGGTCTGGTCTTGGTATACTTTTCGTTCGGTTATGTTCAAAGCTATTATAAAGTCATTATCGGCATTGGTTTGGATGCTTTAATATTATTATTTGGATTAGACGCTTTTAATGGCAGCTTAGAGTGGTTTATACCATTAGCATTTCCGATTGTCACTGGAGTAACTGTTATCGGGATTAGTTACTGGAGCGTGATTCGAGTGTTATCTGTTAGACGATTTAACGTGATCGGGCTTACCTTTATAGCGCTTGTTATTCTTTCTATGTGGATTAACTTTTTCATCCAAAAATATCAAAAGAATACAGACCCAATGAATTGGATTATTGCTACAGTCCTGCAGTTGCTGCCTGTTTTATTAACCATGATCTATGTCAAATATGGCATGCCCGATCGAATCAAAAAGAAAATTGCCAGGAAGTTTCATTTGTGAAGGGAATGGCGCCTGTTCGGGGTGTCCTTAGCTATAGGTGTCACTTCCAAAAGGTAGGTCATAATATGTCTGAAATAAGCGTGCGATATGATATCAATTAGTAACTTAAGTAATGAAGATAACCTACTCTAACTTTAGCAATGTTCACTTCTTTGATATTGAAACGACGAGAAGATTGAGATAGGTAATAATCATTACATCGTGTTGAAGTTTGACAGTCATCATGTTAAGTAGGTTAGGCCATCTCATATATATTGATGATAAGAAGTACCCTTCCAGGCTTTATGGTTGCACCACCATTAAAAAACGGAGAGGTATTTTTTTGCGTTAAAACTGCTATAGGCATGTTCAACATGACTCCTCACGTATTCAACCCTGCCATATTTATTTGCTTAGAAAAACAAGTCGAATATTGAGAGGCTGAGAGCATTAGTAGAATGTGATAAAATTAAATTGGAGCTAAATATTGTGAGTATTGTTTATATTTCTTATCATGGTTATATTAAAGGGAATATATTATAAAAAATCGATTAAAAGTGATGAAATGAAAAATATGGAAAGGTGGTAATGACGTTTGAAGTTCTCGGTCTTTCAAATGGAGGTAATTCCAGGTAATCCTAAACAAAATAAGGATAAGGTAGAAAAGTGGGTACGTGAGGTTATACAAAATGAGCGACCAGATACAATTATACTACCTGAGATGTGGACGACATCTTATACACTACCAAAATTAAATGTGCTAGCAGATGATATGGGAGAGCCAACGAAATCTTTTTTAAGTAAATTGGCGAGTGAATATCACGTCAATATTATTGGTGGTTCGGTTGCGAACAAGGAAGGAGATAAAATATATAATACTAGCTTTGTGTTCAACTCACATGGGGAATTAGTATATGAATATAGTAAAATTCATCTCGTTCCAATGTTAGATGAACCTTTATTTTTAACAGGTGGAACGAAAAAGGTAGAAACCTTTATGTTGGATGGAATAAAAATTGGCTTGATTATTTGCTATGATTTAAGATTTCCTGAATTGGCTCGTTCCCTAGCATTAGCCGGTGCGGAAGTATTAATCGTCGTTGCCGAATGGCCTACTGCACGTAAACAACATTGGACGAGTCTGCAGATTGCTCGAGCAATCGAAAATCAAATGTACGTCATTTCTTCTAATAATATCGGGTCATTGGATGGCGTCGATTATGCGGGAACATCGATGATAATCGATCCGTGGGGAGAAGTACTATGCCAGGGGTCTGATACCAATGAGGAAACAATCACGGGAGTCTTGGATGTGGCGCGCGTTTCAGAAGTAAGAAAGAATGTCCCGATTTTTGAAAGTAGAGTTCCTAACCTTTACTAGCAATACCGATTATTTTTTGTCTTACGTGTAATGAAAAGTTGACATCCTCATTTTAAAAGTGTAGGTGGGTAGTAAACAGTTGCAGTTGCATCAATAGCAGGTTCTACTTAACTTATCATCCGTGGAGAGGAAGAACCCTTCACAGATGGTAAGTTTTCTTTGATTGACAGATGATAGGCTGTGAAAGGAAATGAAATGGAATGCTATACTATAACTTAGTTTAATAGGGATTTTTATCGTGTGGAGATAATTCGTCTCAAGGCTTGGAAAATACCAAGTTTTCTAATATTTAGTAGACTGTTAGAGAAAAAGATTATAAAATCTATCTATTATCGAAACATAATTTAGAAAAAGAGGTTATTACAATGGAATTTTCGAAAAGATTAAATAATTTGCCAACACAATTTTTTGCCTCACTTGTTGAAAAAGTATCTGTAGCCGTTGCTGATGGACGGGATGTTATTAATTTAGGACAGGGAAATCCCGATCAGCCAACTCCAGCCCATATTGTGAAAGCCTTGCAGCAAGCGGTTGAAACACCAGCTACGCATAAATACTCTCCTTTTAGAGGTACTGTACAATTGAAGCAAGCTGCTGCAGACTTTTACAAGCGTACATACAATGTGGACTTGGATCCTAACACCGAAGTTGCTATTTTAGGCGGCACAAAGATAGGGCTGGTCGAGCTTCCACTCGCCTTAATGAATGAAGGGGATTTAATGTTGCTCCCTGACCCTGGATATCCTGACTATTTATCTGGTGTCGCTCTTGCAAACGTGAAGTATGAAACAATACCATTACTTTATGAAAATAATTACTTGCCCGACTACGATGCGCTAACAGAAACACAACGACAGCAGGCAAAATTACTTTATATCAATTATCCGAATAACCCTACAGGAGCAACAGCTTCGATTTCGTTTTTTGAGGAAACTGTAAAATTGGCGAAGGAAGCAGATATTGGAATTGTTCATGATTTTGCATATGGTGCAATTGGTTTTGAGAATGAAAAGCCGGTTAGTTTCCTTCAAGCTGCTGGTGCAAAAGATGTTGGGATAGAGCTTTATACATTATCAAAAACCTATAACATGGCTGGATGGCGCGTTGGATTTGCTGTAGGTAATGCGAAAATGATTGAAGCAATTAATCTCATCCAAGATCATTTATTTGTTAGTCTATTTCCTGCGGTCCAAGAAGCTGCTGTTATGGCTTTAAGCGAAAGCCAGGAATGTGTCACGGAGCTTGTGAAACTCTATGAGGGACGCAGGAACACACTATTAACAGAATGCAGACGGATTGGCTGGGAGATAGATGCTCCAAAAGGTTCCTTCTTTGCTTGGCTTCCTGTTCCTAAAGGATATACTAGTGAAGCCTTTGCTGACCTGCTGCTAGAAAAAGCAGATGTTGCTGTTGCAGCAGGAAATGGCTTTGGTGAGTATGGGGAAGGATATGTAAGGATTGGGTTATTAGTAGATGGGGAACGATTGAAAGAGGCAATCAACCGAATCGAGAAATTAAATATTTTTGGGAGAGAGGGACAGTGCAATCGTCACGAGTAACTGCCAAATCTAGAAACCTTGTGAAGTGAAAATTTTAGTGATTCGTAATCTAGGTTAAGCTTATTATCTGTTAAGCAAGCAAAAAAAGAGGGTCAGATCCTGAGGGGAATCCACAGGGTTTGATCCTCTTCTGATAATTATTTTACAAAAACTTGATTCTCCAATTCTAGCATTGCCTGAGTAACAATTTCTGAGGTCATCTCACCGGGTAAGACATGGATAGATTCACCGGGGATTACTGCTTTTTTTGCAACAAGTGAAATGGATTCTTCCGTGACGTTTGTGACACCAAGATCTTTTAGTGTGGTTGGAAAACCAAGTTTCTGGTAGAAGGGCAATATTTGCTCGATTTCTTGCCGTTTATTTTCCAGTACCAATTGTACAAGAATTCCGTATGCTACTTTTTCTCCGTGTAAGGCTTGATGTGTTTCTTCTAGTGCAGTTAATCCATTATGGATGGAATGGGCTCCTGCAACTCTACCGTAATGGTCACCAAATCCACCGACAATGCCACCGAACATAATGATTGTTTCAGCTACTTTAATAAATTCATAATTTAGATTACCACTTTTTGCTGCGTTTATCGCACCCTCGGCATGCTGAAGAAGAACGTCTTTACATAACTTTGCAGTATAATGTGAAAGTTCAAGTGCTGCAGGTTTATCCTTAATATTCGCCATTTGTACATCTGCTTCATACCATTTTGCGAGTGTATCTGCAATTCCAGCAATTGTCATATCAATTGGTGCCTGCAATAACAATTGTGGTTCGATCAACACGAGGCTCGCATTTTCTGGATATAGATCGAAACGAGTAAATGTACCTGTATCATCATAAATAACGCTGATTGGTGTCCAAGGTGCGCAGTTGGATGCAAGTGTTGGGATCAGAACGTAGGGTATGTGAGTGACGTGACAAGCAGACTTAACAAGATCGAGCACTTTCCCACCGCCTACTCCAATCACACTGTCAACACCATGTTCCGTAATTAGCTTTGCAACAGCATCAATTTCAGTTAAGGAACATTCACCATGATAGGTATAGTCTATAAACTCTATTTCAGTGAACACTGGCCAAAACGGCTTCGCTGCCTGCCATGATTTTTCTCCATGAACAATCAATGTTTTTTTGAAACCGCGAACTAAAAGCTTGGACTCCAATTCGTTCAAAATGCCTTCTTGCAATATGTATTCACTTGGTGCGCCATGCACAGAAATTGTTTTCATCCAATGTATTCCCCTTTTCTCCTATATTATCTATATCAATTAAACAATTAATGCCGACTAAAATAATGAACGGAAAATGCTGCATATACAAGGTAGACGTGCTTTTTCGTATATAAATTAAGGTTCATTATATGGATGATGTAAGATTTTGTCAATTTGTTGGGCGAGATGGGTAAGCTCCCGAGTAGGCTCTCCACCAAAATTGATAACCCGTTTTGAAACGTGAATATTATCGATTCTGATTGACTTATTTTAGTTGTTGTACTATACTAAAAAAATAAAATAATATTAATCTTATTAAGAGTGGCGGAGGGACTGGCCCTGTGATGCCCGGCAACCATCTTTCTAGAAAGGTGCTAAATCCTACAAACAATTGTTTGAAAGATAAGAGAAATTAAAATAGGAACGGCTATTTATATTAACTTTCTCTGACTCCATTGGTAGAGAGAGTTTTTTTGTAGTTAAGAAAGTATAAAAACTTTCTTACTAAATGAAAGTTAGTTCTTTAATATCGTATTTAATTTTAATTATCTGTTTATTCTGTGTAAATTGAGAATATCCAGTAATAAGGGAGTATACATAGTATGATTGAATTTAAAAATATCACGAAAGTATTTCATACAAAATCAAAAGATACGAAGGCACTTGATGATGTCTCGCTTCATGTGAAAAAAGGGACTATCTTTGGTGTTATAGGCTATAGTGGTGCCGGTAAGAGTACCTTAATCCGGATGGCAAATCTTTTGGAGAAACCGACAAAAGGTCAAGTTCTTTTTAATGGTAATGAACTGACCAAGATGTCACGGGGCAATCTGAATATTGCCAGACAAAAAATGGGCATGATTTTTCAATCTTTTAATCTATTAAAAACTGGAACGGTATATGAAAATATTGCTATTCCGCTTAAATTAACAGGTGTACCTAAGAAAGAGATTAAAGAGCGGGTAAATAAGTATTTGGAGATTGTTGGATTACTGGATAAGGCAAATGCGTACCCTGCCCAGCTTTCTGGCGGTCAGAAGCAGCGTGTCGCAATTGCTCGTGCACTTGCACATGAACCAGAAGTACTGCTGTGTGATGAAGCAACCAGCGCGCTTGACCCGGATACAACAGAAGCAATCCTCGCTTTACTAAGCAAGATTAATCGTGAACTTGGCATTACGATCTTACTCATCACACATGAGATGAATGTAGTGCAAAGCATTTGTGATGAAGTAGCAGTAATGGAGAACGGTCGGATTATTGAGCAGGGAAGAGTGATAGATCTATTTTCTCAACCGAAGACAGGGACAGCGAAGCGATTTGTACAATCACTCTTCAATGACACAATCCCTGAAGAATTGGAAAAGATCCTAAAAAAATCTGGTCAAATTGTTACCTTATCGTTCATCGGGAATGCATCAGGAAAGCCAGCACTTGCAATGGTTACTAAGAAATTTGATGTCTATCCTTCCATTCTTAGCGGGAATATCACCCAATTAAAGGATGAACCATATGGCCGTTTAGTCGTACATCTGGAGGGCAGCTCGTCTGAAGTCGAAAAGGCAGTGGAGGATTTAACAGCATTGGGTGTTATCGTAGAAAGATATAAGGATGGGGGTGATTCTCATGTTGGCTAGTATTACAGCTTTTTTTGACAATTGGGGTGTGGAAATATGGGAGGCGGTCATCCAGACATTCCAGATGGTTGGAATTGCACTTTCGATTTCCATTCTTATCGGGCTGCCACTTGGGGTTTTATTAACATTAAGTGGGCCAGGTAAAGCACTGGAAAATAAGGTTTTAAATCATGGACTCAACTTGATCATTAACGTGATTCGCTCGATTCCGTTTATCATTTTGCTATTCTTTATATTGCCGTTTACGAAAATGATTGCTGGTACAACGATTGGTGTTGGGGGTGCTATTGTTCCCCTTGTCGTTTACACTGCTCCATATATAGCCAGATTAATGGAATCAAGCCTTCTGGAAGTCGACCGTGGAGTGATTGAGGCTTATGAAGCAATGGGAATTAAAACGAGGCATATTATTTGGCATGTATTAATCCGTGAATCCCGATCATCTATTGTTCTTGGTCTGACAATCTCAACCATTGGTCTGATTGGGGCAACAGCAATGGCTGGATTAGTAGGTGCTGGAGGGCTTGGTGATTTGGCTTACCGATATGGGCATTTACGCTATGAGGTAGATGTTATGTATGTAACAGTATTTATTTTAATCATTCTTGTTCAAGGGATTCAGACCCTTGGTAATCGCCTATCAGCAAGATTAAAGAAAGATTAAGGATCAATTCAGCTTTAGGAGCTAACTTTTGTAGAGATAGAATGAAGGGGATGCATATATCATGAGTGATGTGCTAGTAAATGTAGAGAGAAAGGATGTACCGCTTCGTTTTGAGGATTTGGAAAACGAGGCCCAAAAGCATTTGGATAAAAATGTATTCGACTATGAACAAAGTGGTGCCGGTATAGAAGAAACACTTCGCTCAAACAGGGAAGCATTTAGCAATTGGAAAATCGTTCCGAGAGTTATGAGGGATGTATCAACTGTATCTTTACATACAACGATTAACGGACAATCGATTCCAGCACCAATTCTGCTTGCACCTGTTGGTATGCAGGGCATTTCTCATCCGGACGGGGAGCTCGCCAGTGCTGCTGCGAGCGCTAAGTACGAGGTTCCGTTTATAGCAAGTACGGTGTCTTCCTATACGCTGGAGGAGATTGCCGAAGCAAACGGAAACGGGAAACGCTGGTTCCAGCTTTATTATCCAAACAATGTAGAAATTGCCAAAAGCTTTGTTAAACGAGCAGAGATAGCAGGCTACGAGGCAATAGTAATCACCGTGGATATGCCATTAATCGGTAACCGAGAGCGTGACCGTTCTAATCAGTATTCTCCGTTTTTACTAGGAGCTGGTAAAGCGAATTATGCGGCTGATCCAGTGTTTCAAGAGTATCTTGCTGCTAAGCCTGGAGCAGCTGTTTTAGACGAGATGCTGCAAACCTTTTACCGTCCAGGTTTGAACTGGGAAGATATGAAGCCTATTCGGGATGCAGTAGATCTGCCAATCTATTTAAAAGGCATCTTACACCCTGATGACGCTGAAGAAGCGGTGAAGCATGGTATCGATGGCATTGTTGTATCGAATCACGGTGGCAGACAATTGGATGGTTGTATTGCCACACTGGATGCCTTACCGCTTATTAAAGAAAGAGTAAAGGACAAACTACCAATTCTTTTGGACAGCGGAGTGAGGAGCGGTCCAGATATTTTTAAAGCTCTAGCACTTGGTGCAGATGCAGTTCTGCTGGGCAGACCATTTCTTTACGGATTGACAATCGCTGGCCAATCTGGTGTCGAACAAGTGATACAAAATGTATTACATGACTTAAAAACAACGATGAGTCTGTCTGGTATTAAATCCATTCAAGAAATCAATGCGAATGCCATCCGGAAAACTTATAGATAAAACCTAAATGAAAGAGGGAGAAAATATGAAGAAAACGTTAATTATAAGCTTATTTATTATTATTTCTGCAATCCTTACAGCTTGCGGTGGTGACAAATCAAGTTCTGGTGAAACAGATGGTTTGCTAAGTGATGGAAAGCTGGTAGTCGGAGTTACTGCTGGTCCACATGAGCAAATCCTCGAAAAGGTAAAAGAGCTTGGAGAAGAGGAAGGATTAGATATTGAGTTGAAGGTTTTCAATGACTATGTAATGCCAAATGTTGCTTTATCGGAAGGGGAAATCGATATAAACAGCTTCCAAACGGAGCCGTTTTTTGATCAGATGAATGAAGAACGTGGCTTGGATCTTATCAAAGTCGCTGACACCGTTACTTTCCCAATGGGGATTTACTCGGAAAAGATTGATGATATCAAGGATCTTTCGGATGGGGCAAAAATTGGTTTGCCAAGTGATCCAACGAACAGTGGACGAGCACTCGCTCTATTTGAAAAAGCGGGGTTAATTAAAATGAAGGAAGATGCTGGCACTGATGCAACAATTAAGGATATTGAAGAGAACAATAATAACTACGAATTTATCGAACTCGACTCTGCACAAATTGCCAGACAACTAGGTGAACTTGATGCTGCAGCGATTAATACTAACTTCGCAATGGAGCATGGATTTGTACCTAATGAAGATTCTATTTTTATCGAGGGACAGGATTCTCCTTACGCCAATCTTATTGCAGTTAGAAATGAATCAAAGGATGAAGAGGTCGTTCAACAATTCATCGATTTATACCAATCTGACGAAGTAAAAGCATTTGTCGAGGAAGAATTCCAAGGATCTGTTATAGCTTCTTGGTAGACAGTTGACTTGTGCCTGTCACTCCCTGATATTTGTTGAAATTTGTCGAATGGAACTACCAGTATATTTGAGGCTGTTAGAATAATGTACTTCACATAGAAGTCTTTATTCTAACAGCTATTTTTTTTTCGCGCGTAATAAAGGGGTGGAAGACTAATTGAAGTTTCAATCTAAGTTAAAAATAACAGTTGACAGGTAAAGATTGTGATAGGGGCAGGTATGTCCCCTCGCGTCCGATTAAGTATATAGTCCTGTTGTCATCTAAAAACGCAGAGTATATCATTAATGATGATAATTTACTATATTAGGAGGATTAACTTCGTGGTTAGATGCAAAAATTTAATGATCTTATTTATAGCACTTTTAATGATTTTATTTATAGCTGCATGCAGTAATAATGAAAAAGTTACGGACAGTGATAACGATAAACAAGGGAAAACGGAAGAACAAAACAACGGAAATGTACAGGCAGAAGAAAATGTAGAGGATAACAAGGCTGATGAAACTAATGATGTAGCGGAGACATCAGACAGTAATGAGGAAATTTCCTTTGAAGTGAATAATGCGCCAGAAGATCAGGGAGATTTGGAAGTAAGACTCGAAGGGGAATTTGAGATTGTAAATAAGGTGGTTTCGGTCAAAGGAACGACAAATCTTTTATCGGAATCTGAGCTTATCCTTTCTATTAATACAGAGGATGGGGTGCTAATTGGAGGAACGGAGCGAGCGAAAGTTAATGCAAATGGAGAATTTGAATTAGAGTCAAGTCTTCCAGATGATTTAGAAGGATTAGTACATTTGGAATTAAAGTTTGAGCCAACAAATCAAAATGAAGAAATAAAAAATCATTATTTAGAAAAACTGAGTGGAAGTTTTGTACGAAACTATACGGAATCAGATGAAACATATCAAAAAGCATCTTTTCAACACTCAGTCACAATAGATGATGGGCAACAGACGTTTGTAATTACTGAACCAAACTGGAAGACACCAGCCGATTATGGAGAACCAATTGTATGGATAGAGACAAAGTTAGAGAAGCAAGGAGATTATGTTGTAGTAAAAATAAATAGTAACATTGTGGAAGATACATTTATTCGAGCAAGGGCTGATATTCCAAATTATATTACATCAGGGTTTCAAGGATCCAGTTATACAAATCCAGATGGTTCAACCATCATATACGTAGATGATCCAAAGGACAGTCGAATTAAAAACCTGACTGACTACGAAATTGTTATTACAATGGATCCATCTGATAATAACAATGGTCCACATGTCACTGAGGCATATGGAGAGAATGGTCAAAATCTAGCAGGTGAGTTCGCTAATGTTGAAGGTGAAACCAAAGTGATTGAGCAGAGGATTACTGTTACAGGGGGAGAATAGGAAGTATGAAGGGACAGTAATACTTCCAATAAAATTCCATGACTTCTTTTAATTCAGTCCATTTGGGAATAGATCTATCATAGGGTAAAAAAGCAGCAGCCAGTGAAGATTTAGAAAAAGATAGAGCTCACCTCTAAGGTTGAGCTCTATTCTAATGCCGGCAAAATTACGAATTGGCTACGCTGCCCCCATAGCAGATCCTGTATGCACACACCGTGTTCGATAAACATTTATTATCAACTAAGGACTACATACGCATTAATGCGCCATTAGGCTTTGGTAACTCTTCTTCTCTGATTTGATTCATTTTACAGTAATGTTCAAAAAATTCCTTTGCCAGTTCCCGTTCCTGTGTGTCAGTTTTTAATGAAACAATATCAAGTAAAATTTGAGCCATCCATACATTATCAAAATAACGGAATTTACCTGTATTCCAAGTCATTTTTTCGGGGGATTTTTCATTTACATAGTATTTCCAAAATGGCATCCTATCAGATTCCTGTTCTGTAAGTTGGAGTCTGTATTCTGAATGGGCAGGAATAAATCCATCTTCACAAAATTTACCAATAAAATCTTCATTCACCATATAAACACCTAAGATCCGTCTGTCTTCTTCAGGCATGCTGGAATCTCTTGCGGTTAAAAGGCAAGCACTATTTTGGTGCACGCGGGTAGGTATTTTTGGCTCACCTTTATTATTCCCGCTTTTTATTACACCTGTATAGACCTTCCACTCTGTCATAAAACTACTCTGTTCTTCTTCGTCACACCAAACTACTGTTTGTGATTCAGGATGAAGTTTATGATTTTTCATTAGTTTTTCATGTTCCAAGCGACGTTGCTGTTCTTTACGCTGCAGGTTTTTTTCTTCTTCCTTTTCCTGTTCTTCCTTCTTCCGTTCTATTTCCTGTTCTTGTATAACTTTTTCAAGTGAATTTGCAGCACTTGTATCATGCAGCTTCAGGTGTTTTCCAAATGCATCGGGAAAAACAAACTTTTTATTTTCCGTTGCGAAATGTATCTCTATGAAAGAATCATTATGTTTAACTACACTTCCCTTGCCAAAAAGCTTGTGTGTTACTTTTTTATCGATTAGATTCATTATTTCTGTCCTCCCTGTATACTAAAACATGGTCCTATTAGAGTCTGTTATTACCGTTCAACTAACTTGCATTTAAGCTCTCTAAGTTGTTTTGAAGCCGAAGTTTTTGCAGTACCTTTTCTCCTATCTAGTTGATGCCCTTTACAGGTGACTTTCAATATTTGAACTACTCGTTCCATTAACTCTCCTTTTTCTTCAGTTCCTTCGATTTGAGGAAAGGATATAAAAAAATCGTACCTATATTCGATCAGCAGAAAGATACCATCAGAATTTGAAATACGATTGTAAAAAACAAATGTAGTAATATTGTAACATATTTTTCGAAAAACCACAAATTTACTATTGACAACTACTTTATTGTGAAGTAAAATATATGGTTATTTCACGGTTCCTATGCTTTTGTTATTTGAGATATAGCATTAAACAAGAAACATTTAATCAACCCTGTAGTAGGGGACAACGTTTTTCCTATTCATCCAAAAAAATTTGACACAATATCAGGGATATATAAAACATTTTTCCTTCGTATTCACCATACCCCTAACCGGTTTCTCTTTTGTTCATAGTTGATTCTCCCTCCGACTTGTTATTAATCACTTTTAGATAACTTTAGAACCCTCCCTAAGCCCTAGGAACAAAGACCTTAAAAAATTCACCGAATATTATCACATAATTAACAGTCTATTAATGCTTCTCAAGTAATCTAAGATAACACTGTAATTATTTTTATAGTATTAGAGTGAAAAATGATAGGAGCGTTGGTAAAGTGTTCTCGATTTCAAAGGAAAACAAATCATTGTATCGTTTATTCGCAGTTATTCTTGTTCTTCTAATGGTTTTTTCTAGTTTTAGTACATTGGTAAAAACAGCAGCAGCAGAAGAAGAACCGACAAATGGAACAACAGAAAAAGTATTACTGGATAGAGGTAGTACATGGAAGTATTTAGATAATGGTTCAAATCAAGGGACAGCTTGGAAAGAGGCGAATTTTGATGATAGCAACTGGAAATCTGGGGCTGCTCCATTAGGATATCCTGAAGGCGAAGAACATGGAGATTTTGGTGACATTGCTACAACCATAGAATATGGCAGTGATTCTCAAAATAAACATGCAACAGCTTACTTCAGAACAACATTTGAAGTAGAGGACTTATCTAAAATTAATAGTACAGGAGTTATTAATGCAGGTATTGATGACAGTGCAATTTTATATTTGAACGGTCAGGAAATTGCTAGATTTAACCTGCCGGCAGATCAAGAGATTCCATTTGATGCCTATGTTGAGGATTACGGGCTTAATGATGCAAGTGAAAGCAGTAATAAAACATTTCAGCTAACGGAAGAACAAATGGGTTATATTGTTGAAGGCACTAATGTTTTAGCAGTCGAAGTGCATCAAGACAGACCATCTAGTTCAGATGTATTTTTCGACATGGAGTTACAATCCATTTATGTAGATCCATCTATCTATCAAGCGTCTGATATATCTTTTGCTCCAGGAGCAGATGAAACAAAGTACAATTTCTCATGGTATTCTCCAAAAACGGATGTACCAGGTGTTATTGAATATGCGAAGGTAACTGATGGAAACAATTCGGAGTTTCCAACTGAAAATGTACAATCTGTTACTGCAAAACTAGCAGAAGCGTCATCAGGATACCAAGCAAATGAAGCTACAATTACAGGTATCGAAGGTTCATCAGAATATGTCTATCGTTTAGGCGATGGAAATGGAAAGTGGTCAGAAATATATAGCTTCAAAACACAAGCAACAGATTCTTATAATTTCCTATTTATGGGGGATCCACAAATTGGTTCATCTGGTAACATTGCAAAAGATACAACAGGATGGATCAACACAGTAAATAAAGCAATTGAATTGTACCCGAATACAAGCTTCATTCAATCAGCAGGGGATCAAGTAAATGATTCGAAATCAGAAGAAGAGTATGCAGGCTGGTTTGCACCTGAATTATTGAAAAACTATCCGACTGCAACAACAATTGGTAACCATGATAATTCCCAGTACTATGAATATCATTTTAATACGCCAAATCAAAATCCAGCACTAGGAAATTCAAATAACGCTGGCGGAGATTACTATTTCACTTATGGTGATACACTTGTGATGAACTTGAATTCAAATAATAAGAATGCACAAGAACATAATCAATTTATGGAAGAAACAGTTGCAGCAAATCCAAATGCTAAATGGAAGTTTGTTGTATTCCATCATTCGATCTATAGTGCTGCAAGTCACTCTCTGGAAGCAGGAATAATTAAATTGAGGGAAGAACTTGTACCAACAATTGATAAATTAGATGTTGATGCCGTATTAATGGGACATGATCATTCCTATGTAAGAACATACCAAATGAAAAATCTTCAACCACTTAAAAATCAAATGATTGACGAAGATGACAGTGTTATTAACCCTGACGGTACATTATACCTAACTGCAAACTCTTCAAGTGGCAGTAAATATTATAATTTAAAAGATCCTGAATTTTATTCAGCAAATAGATCACAATTGAGAACTCCAACGTTTACAAATGTTGCAGTGACACCAACAAGCTTAGAATTTACGACACATCGTGCAGATACAATGGAAGTAACGGACACGTACAAGATTGTTAAGGATCCAAGTATTGAAGTAGTACTTCCAGCTCTTGAGTCCATTTCAATTGAAGCATCAAGTAATGTAGTGCCAACAGAACCGACAACATTCTACCCAGAAGTCTCACTTAACGTAACTGGTAAAAATGTTAATGGTGGCGTGTACGATATTGCTTACGAAGACATTACGTACAAAACAAGCCCAGAAGGTCAGCTTTCTATTTCTCAAGATGGAAAGATAACGGTTGAAGAAGGTGCGAATCCTGGTAATATCCAAGTTTGGGCAGAAGTAACAAATGAAGGAAAAACAATTGAAACAGAAAAAGTAACAATCCAAATCGTAGAGCATGCAGAACAAACTCTGCTTGAAAAAGGCAGTATTTGGAAATATTTAGATAATGGTACGGATCAAGGTACAGTTTGGAGAGAGCCTGCCTTTGATGATAGAAATTGGGCAAGCGGTGCAGCACCACTTGGATATCCAGTTAGTGAAGATCGTCCAATGTTTGGTGATATTGCAACAGTCATTAGCTACGGTCCAGATTCTAGTAAAAAAATTCCAACATACTATTTTAGAACTACATTTGAAGTAGAGGATTTGAGTAAGATTGGTGACGTTGGACACATCAACTTCGGTATTGATGATAGTGTTATCCTTTACCTAAATGGACAAGAAATTGGCAGACATAATCTACCAGAAGGCGAAATTGGTTATGATAAATATCTATCAGATTTAACGGGATCAAGTGTTGCTGATGAAAGTAACTATGAAACATTTATATTAGACGCAGCAGATTTAGCTCATTTAGTTGAAGGTACAAACGTATTAACTGCTGAAGTACATCAGGACCGTCCAACTAGCTCTGATATCTACTGGGATATGGAATTCATTGCTTCAGTAAATAAAGAAGCGAGCGAAGAAACTATCGTTCCTGTAAAAACATATGATTACAAGGGATATCACACAGGAAAATTAATGGTGCACGACAAGAGTGTATCGATAACAGTAGATGCTGAGTCAAATATTAAAAATGGAGTAGTATTCACTGGTGAATATGCGGAATTCCATGGTGATGGCTTTGAAGATACAGCTGTAATCATTAAACCGAAAAAAGCAGGAGCTATCATTGACTTTAAAGGCACGGTAATGTCCAAGGTCATTATTGAGGGCAATAAGGTTTCGGAAATTAGAGGTGCTGAGAATATCCAAGATATCGAGTATGTAAAGAGTGCAGATCCAGAAGCAATTAATTTTATCGATTAAGTAATAGGGGAGTCTAGTAGACTCTCCCTCCTATTTAATTTTCAGTGTAAGATAGTAAATCATTTTGTACCTGTAAAGGAAATGTAGAATCTACTTTTTCACTAGTGACTGCTGATCTCAACTTGATCCTTTATCTCCAAGCGGCACAACAAACAAGTGAATATCATTAATACCGGGAAGCAGGTGATGTTTCAACTTTCCCGCAGTGTTTCAATTATTATAAGTACAT
This sequence comes from Oceanobacillus zhaokaii, assembly GCF_003352005.1. Classification (GTDB taxonomy): domain Bacteria; phylum Bacillota; class Bacilli; order Bacillales; family Amphibacillaceae; genus Oceanobacillus; species Oceanobacillus zhaokaii. Next base: position 3,212,488 of record NZ_CP024848.1, on the reverse strand, counting down.
AACAATACAAGTGATTGGAAGATAGGTGTCCTCTTGGTTAAGTTTTGGTCCGCCTAACAATAGGGATAAAATTTATTAGCTATATTTTTGTATTTAATATTACGAATTAGAAAATTAGAAAACCCGATTATTCGTTTAGCATGCATCCTGCAGAAGTTACCTAAAAAATGCATCACCTCATTATGAGGTGATGCATTTTCATGGTAAAATCTTATTTTTTTCCAATAACGACAACGCGGCCTTTATCGAGCTCTTCTTCATATTTCTCAGCTTCCGCTTGTGTCAGCCCAAGGTTTTCAAATTGTGAACGGAGTTCGTCCCCTCTTTTTCGGAAGACATTGGCAACTTTATCAAAAACTCCCTCTTCTTTAAGCCCGACATCATTAACATTTAATCCATCTGATAAGTCTTCCGTACGATCCTTATCATGAGCAATGACATATAAATCTTCTTTCGTATATCCAAGTGCTACCAGTTGATTAATTTTCTCTTTCGCTTGTACACCATTTTCGACTACATATACATTTTCCATTTGTGAATTCCTCCTATATTTGTTTCAGGTTTTATTTATCAATTGTTCTTAGTATATATATAACCTTTTTGCAAAAAGCTGAAACATGAAGGAAGTGAATACCTAAAAAGCTGATATGTAGAGAAGAAATAAGTCAATAAAAAATGGAGATTCGAAAACGCTCCAATTTAGTTCTATAATTACTATATGAAGGAGAAGTAACCTTATTTGTGCAGGAAAGAAAGTATAACCTTCCTTCCACTGCATAGATAAGATAAGTGCAACTAAGTTATATCGCCATAAAAACTTGGCGTTATGCCAAGTTTTCTAATGTTTTTATGAAATTGCAGACACAGAACCTGCCTCTTTCTTTAATATTTGAAAGGATATCAACTAAGAATTATTAAACGTCTGCTTAATGATATCTTCCGCAATAGATGCATTTGCTGATTCTAATGTACGGTGTTCATTAACGGAGTCGCCGGAAGCCTTATGATCTATATCTAATAAGGAATTCCTGTTTATTTCCGATTTGACACTAATATTTTCTCTTTCCTTCTCTGTATATTTGTTTTTATCTTTATTATTTAGAACCATGTTATCACCTCATCTGTTAATCTATCCAAAATTGATCTTTTCTAATCGATAGATGTGACTGAATTTGGATATATTACCATTAGGAGGTGAAAAAATGGGTAACAAAAATGGTAAAAAAGAAGAAAATGTAAATGTAAAACTTGGTGGAATGGGTCTATACGGTACTACTTCCAATGCAGAAATAGCAGGGTATATGGCTTCCGGCGACATTGAAAACGCCGGGAAATTGGATAAGGGGTTTAAAAAAGTTGAAGAAGACGATCTTGCTGCGGAAGCTTCATTGAAAGAAGGGGACAAGCAGGATTACTAAGTTAAATGTAAAAAGGGCTTCCCATGCAGGACGTGAAGCCCTTTTTAAGCTGGTTAATTTACCGATTGTATTGTCGCAAAAAGATTCATTCAATTGCTATGGTGGCTCACTTTTAAGTTACCATTATTTGTTTTCCTCTGATAGCGGTCATAATTTCCTAGCGAATAGCTATAACCAGCACAAGCTGTTCATGTTGACTTGATGCACCCCTTCACGGTCTAACTGGCTAATAAATTAAAAAGATAAAGATTCCTCCTACTTTTATCCTATAAATATTCACAAAATTCTAATATATATTTAATATTCCTTTGCTAGTATAAAAGATAGGAATGACTAATAAATAAAATAATAGGGGGAATTTTCTTGAATCGGAAATGGGTAAGTAGTTTCTTAGTTGGTCTGATTGCTTTTTCATCTATTCTTCCAGCAGCACATGCTGAGGGAAATCCTGTATCTGATGTACGTTCTGCATCATCGAATCGAACAGAGCCAATTGTCACAGTAGGTCAAGCTGGGAAGACACTCTTAGCGAATGAGGAAACAACAAAGATTGGACCGGGAATTGAACTTTCTCAATTTGAAAGATTTGATACACGTGGATGGCTAAATGGAGACGTAATGACGGTTGACCTGTCTAATGATGCAGTTTCCACGGATTTGCTTTTTCCGGGGGTAATTTCTAACTCCAAGCCTCTTTCAGAAATGGCGAGACAATCCGGTGCGGTTGGTGGAGTGAATGGGGATTTCTTTGATATCAATAATACCAAAGCTCCATTGGGTACAATGATTCAAGGTGGCACATTGCTCAAAGGACCACAGGGATCGCATACATTAACAGTAGGTGTAGATGGACAAGGAATTGGTAGGATTTCCAATATTTTCCTAGAAGGTAAGATTCAACTGCCAACTGGAGAATTTCCGCTTGCCGCATTGAATCAGTCAAGTATTCCGACTAATGGTATTGGCCTTTATACATCTGTTTGGGGACAAGCACAACGAGCAAATAGTGGAAGCTCAGTTTATGAAGTAACTGTCCGTGAGGGCAAAGTGATAGCCGTTTCTAATCAGGCTGGAAATGGAGCAATAGAAGAAAATACATTGATCCTTGCCGGAAATGGGACAGGTGCAAGCCAGTTAAAGGAACTTTCTATTGGTGATGAAGTCAATATAACGTATGCACCAAAGGTTGACGGAGATTCCTTAATGAATTTCGCCATTGGTGGAAACATTAAATTAGTAGAAAATGGACAAGTTCCAGCGAATTTAGATGACAGCACAACAGCTCCAAGGACTGCAGTCGGTTTTTCGGAAGATGGAAAAACGATGATTCTAGCAGTGGTAGATGGTCGCCAAGCAGACAGCCGTGGGATGACATTTAAAGAATTAGGCGATTTAATGCAGGAATATGATGCTTATCAGGCGTTAAATATTGATGGTGGCGGATCTACTACAATGGTTGCACGTGAACCTGGAGAGGCGGATGCAGAAGTTGTCAATAATCCATCTGACGGTACCGAAAGATATGTTCCGAATGGAATCGGAGTATATGCGGAGGCAGGCAGCGGGAAGTTAACTAATTTTACAGTTGACACGGTAATAGAAGATGAGAATAGTGCGCGCATCTTCCCAGGTTTAAGCAGAAGTTTTATTGGTCTTGGGCATGACGAAAATTATACTCCTGTAGATGTAGAAGGAATTAGCTGGCAGGCAAAGCCGGCAGATGTTGGTTCATTTGATGAAAATGGTGTTTTTTATGCAAAAAAATCTGGGGCATCAGTAGCAGAGGCACAAATCAAATCAGCTAAAGGAACGAGGAAAATCACTGTGCTTGGTGAATTGGACCGAATTGAAACTTCCCAAGCATACATTGGTCTTGAAATGGGACGTACAGCAAGTTTTTCAGTGAATGGCTATGATAAAGATGGCTATACCGCACCAATTGAAATTCGTGATATTGAATTAGAATATGATGAAGCGGTTATTTCTGTAGAAGAAAATCAAGATGGAAGTTATATGGTTTTACCTGAAAAGGACAGCGGTTCAACAACGATTAAAGTTACTGTTCAAGATAAGGTGGCAAATCTTCCAGTTACGATTGGACTTTCTACGGTTAATATTTCTGAATTTGAAGATGCTTCTGGGTGGTCGGTTACTAAATTTCCAGCAGTTGTTGATGCTTCGATGGAAATGGTGGAAGGAAGAGTTGGCAATGGGTTACAAGTAAACTATGATTTTTCAACATCGACAGCTACACGTGCCGCCTATTTACAAGCATCACCAAGAATTGAACTTCCAGGAGATGTGCAAAAAATTGGATTATGGGTGCACGGTGATGGAAAAGGTGCATGGCTTCGTACTGTTATCGAGGATGCAACAGGAACAAATTATACGTTAACTTTATCAAGCCAAGTAAATTGGACAGGGTGGAAATATGTTGAAGCGACATTACCAGAAGGAATACAATACCCAGTAAATTTATGGCGAATTTATCCAGTAGAAACGAATAGAAATGATCAATATTCTGGACAACTTATTTTTGATGATTTGACCATAAAAGTACCTCCATCCATTGAAGCTTCTGAGGAAGAAGCGCAGACAGAAGATCCAATCATTGTTCAAAATGAGGTAATCGGAGATGAACGCTGGAAATTTGCTGTTTTGTCTGACTCTCAATTTGTGGCAAGTTCACCGAACAGCCAGCAGGCACAAATGGCTCGTAAGTCTCTACGCCAAATTGTTGCAGAGGACCCTGAATTTCTCGTGATTAATGGAGACCTTGTTGATACAGCATGGGAAGAAGATTTTGCGTTTGCAAAACAACTATTGGAGGAGGAAGTCGGAGACACTTTTCCAATCTATTATACTCCTGGAAATCATGAAATTGCAGGAAGCGGATCATTAGAAAACTTTACAAATGTGTTTGGAGAGAATCGTTATAGCTTTGATCATAAAGGAACACGGTTTATTTTGTTAGATTCATCAACTGGAAGTTTCCGTACTAGTGATTTTGACCAGTTAATAGAATTGAAAGAATCACTTGTTGAGGCAGCTAAAAAGACTTCTATCAACAATGTAGTTGTGGTAGGGCATCATCCGACACAAGATCCTCTGCCGACGAAGAATAGTCAGTTAGCTGATCGTAAAGAAGCGGAGTTGATTGAGAATTGGTTAACAGAGTTCCGTGAAACATCTAAAGGCAAAGGGGCTATGTATATTAGTGGACATGCGCATACAGTTAACCTTGAACGTGTAGAAGGTGTACCGTACATGGTAACTGGATCTGCAGGGAAGGCTCCATATGGTTCACCTGATAATGGTGGATTTTATGCATGGACGATGTTTGGCATCGATCCAACTCCTGTACCTGACCAAGCATTTGGTCCAGAAAAAGCAGTAGCCGGGAGTAATGCAGCAGGGAAAGAGTGGGTTCAAGCTGAGATTCGACCAATCTTAGAATCGATTACAATGGATGCCCCTGAAACAATTACAGTTGGTGAAAAAATTACTATTTCTGCAGAGGGACATCAAGCAGGAAATCTTAACTTCCCACTTCGCTATCCAGCATCCGTCATCTGGGAAGGTAGTGACAATGTGTATGTCGGATCAGGTGCTGCATTCGAACGTGCGAAAAAATCAGACAAGTATGCAGCAGTTTTTAACCCAGCTACTAGTGAACTAACAGCGATGTCGAGTGGTGAAATTTCACTAAAAGTTATATCTAATAATGTGGAAGCTGTGGGAGAAGTAATTATTCAATAGATCTGGAAATAGGGCGTCCGTATTATCAATAAAAGCTGATGGATAATGTACTCGGTAAGAGTATTTGTCCATCAGTTTTTCCTTTGGTAGTTAAGAAAGTATAAAAACTTTCTTACTACATAATTGGGGCAAAGGATGTAGGTCAGTTCGGTGTTGCGACAAAGGTTTTCGATGGGGCGAGTAACCGCAGTCCCAAAGGTTTTCGATGGGGGAGTAACAGCAGTCCCAGGACGTCGCGCTCTTAACCGGACTTCCCCTAATGCTGTCACCGAAAGGCCTGGCTAAACCTTAGTTTTCTAACAGAGTCTTTTGAATCACTACTAATCTCGTGCTTTTCATTACATTTCTTTATATTCCCTTTACAGTCATTTAATAGAGTTCATTTATACTTAAAGACAAATACTGAAAGGGAGAGATTAAGATTATGAAACGAAAATTTACTATCTTCTCATTAACAGCAATTCTCTTCATGTCTATGTTTACAGTTCCTGTAGTCGCAACCAGTAGCGAAATGTTGACAATGCAACAACAGCAACAAATAGTTAATGTTGCACATCGGGGTGCTTCAGGTCATGCTCCAGAAAACACACTGTCTGCTTTTGATAAAGCGCTTGAAATGAAAGCTGATTACATTGAGATTGATGTACAGATGACACAGGATGGGGAATTAGTAGTCATCCATGATACAACAGTTGATCGTACGACAAATGGAACGGGAGCGGTTGGGGATTACACACTTAACGAAATTCAGCAATTGGATGCTGGAAGCTGGTTCGGAGAGGAATTTGCGGGTGAAAGAATCCCTACTTTTGAGGAAATAATCGATAGATATCGTGGAAAGATAGGGATATTAATAGAATTAAAATCACCTGAACAATATCCCGGTGTTGAAGAAAAAGTTGCTGAAGCCTTAATAAAGCGTAACATGCATAAACCTAATAACAGCAAAATTATTCTCCAGTCGTTCAATCATGAATCTGTACAACGATCAAAGGAACTTTTGCCGAATATCCCTCACGGAGTCCTCGCCGGGTTAACTTGGGCAGATATTACAGATGAACAGCTGGCGCAATTTGCAACCTATGCTGATTACTTCAATCCGAATATGAATATCGTTACAGATGAGCTTGTTGACCGTGTACATTTTGCTGGGATGAAGATCTTCCCTTATACTGTACGAGCGCAGGAACAAGCAGATAACTTATTCAAACTTGGGGTTGACGGTATAGTTACTGACTTTCCTGAATATGTTTATAAGCATCCTGTGAAAAAATAAGAATTGGCGTAAGACTATTAATCTAGCAATCCATGGTTAGTAGTGAAAATAAAATAAGACTGACTTAGGGACAGGGGGGGATTTTAAGGCACCTTGCTTCTAACAGTTTTTAAATATTTCCCTTATTTATAAGCCCTATAAATAAAGGGAAATCTAATCTTTGTATTTAATTACAATCGATTATTGAAATGTGCATTCCAAGGAAAAAGTCAAATTATCGATATGAACCCAGACAAAATTATTGCGTGGTAGCTTCGTTTGCTTTTGCATAGATTTTCTCAGATTAGTCATTTTGAGGGAATTTCTGGGATGAAGCGGAGGAGAAAATAGATATAATAACAATTGGAATAGCAAAATAATTTGAGTATAGGATGTTTTAAAGGGGATTGGCCTTTGAAACATCTTTTTTTGTACTTAAACCTTGATTCGACCGAAAAGAGAGGAACCTCCAACAAGCAACCACCTAACGAAAAGATTCATCTGGCTGGTACCAAAGAATATATAAATCTGGTACTTTAAAAAATTTAGAATTATTGACATACTAATCTATAAATTTATAATTTTAAAATATATTAAAGTTATATCTATAAATGGAAGTTACTTGCCAAATAGCTTTACTAATTCTAACAAATCAAAGTAAAATAAAATTAATAACTTTCTGAAGTTTTGGACAAGGAAGTGCTTCCGCCAAAAAGATGAAATGGATATTAAGGAGAGGTGATGTGACAGTGGCGCGTTATGAATATGGTGGAGATGAGTTTGTTTTCGTTGAATTATCTGAGGCGATGGATTTGAACATAAACTTTAAAGCTATGGCCATCACAAGACAATTAAAAGAAGAGAATTTACCAGGTATCTTGGACATTTGTCCTTCCAATGCATCTTATATGGTTCGTTTCGACCCAGATCGTATTCATCCTGATAAATTAATTAGTAAATTGCAAGGGCTGGAACAGTCTGTCTCCATTGATGATTTTGAAATATCTTCTCGTATGGTTGATGTTCCTGTGCTTTTTGATGATCCATGGACACATGAAGCGTTGATGCGTTTCCGTGATCGACATCAAGACCCTGATTCTACTGATCTAGAATATGTAGCACGAATTAATGGCTTTGATTCGAAAGAGGAATTAATAAAGGCTATCACAGATAGTCCTTATCTCGTATCGATGATCGGCTTCGTTCCGGGGCTTCCATGGTGTTATCAAATGGTTCCTCGCGAGCAGCAGATTGAAGCACCGAAGTATGTTCGTCCAAGGACATTTACCCCTGAGCGGGCATTTGGTTTAGGCGGTGCATTTACGGTAATTTATCCGGTTCAGGGTGCTGGCGGGTATCAGCTATTCGGTACAGCTGCAGCTCCTATTTTTGATAAAGATCAGCGGACGTATGATTTCAAGGATTCGATCACATTCCCTAGACAGGGAGATATTTTCAGATATCGCAGTATTGATCAAAAGGAATATGAAGAAATAAGGAAAACAGTGGAAGATGGAACTTTTCGTTATTTGACAAAGGATATTACATTTACACCTAAACAAGTACTCGATGATCCAAAAGGGTTTTCGGAAGAAGTGTTAAGGAGGTTGTACGCATGATTCATGTAATAAGTCCCGGGTTAGAAACAACTGTACAGGATACAGGGCGAATTGGTTTCTATGAAGTCGGCATGCCGCCATCTGGTGCGATGGATAAATACTCGTATACTGCAGGAAATTTACTTGTTGGAAATAATGAAAGCGCTGCATCTTTGGAAATTACATATTTAGGACCTGTGCTCGAATTTCAGGAGGATACGATTATTGCGGTTACAGGTGGAGATATACCGCCGAAAATAAATGGAAAGTCTGTGCCAATGTGGGAAGCTTTAGAAATCAAAGCTGGGGATAAGCTTTCATTTGATTTTGTTAAACAAGGGGCTCGAGTATATGTAGCTGTAGCTGGTGGTATTGATGTACCGGAAATTATGAATTCACGCTCTACTTATACTTTATGTGGTATTGGTGGCCTAAATGGAGGTAAGCTTCAGGAAAATGACAAGCTTCAAATTGGTAATGAAAAAGTAAGAGACATTCAGCCTGGAACACGTATAGCTGATCACCTTATTCCTGCGTTCGATAAGCACCATGAAATTCGTGTTGTACTGGGGCTTTGTAGTTACCGTCTTACCGAAGAGAGCAAGGAAAGATTTTTCTCCATTGATTGGAAAGTTACGCCAGAAGCCAATCGAGTGGGTTATCGCTTTAAAGGGGAAAGATTGAATTTTGTAGAACGGGATCAGCCTTTTGGTGCTGGAAGCAACCCTTCCAATGTGGTGGATTTAGGTTACCCAATTGGTTCCATCCAAGTTCCTGACGGTGTAGAGCCAATTGCGTTATTAAATGATGCCGTAACAGGTGGAGGATACGCAACAATTGCTACAATTATCAGTGCTGATTTAAATATGCTTGGACAAGTGAAGACGAATGAGACGGTCCGGTTTGTTTCGGTTGATATTGATGAAGCACTGGCAGCAAGAAATGAAGTGAAGGAAAAACTAGCAGAAATTAAACAAAATCTTAGTTCATAAATGGAGGGTCAGATATGAGTCAATCAAAGGTAGTATCACCAATCCCAGGTGTATTTTACAGAAAGCCATCACCAGAAGAAGATGTGTATGTCAATGAAGGGGATACCGTGAGTGCTGGTCAGGTAATCGGCTTAGTGGAAGTAATGAAGAGCTATTTCGAAATTAAGGCTGAAGATGATGGAGTTATTGAAAGTTTCGCTATAGAACATGAAGATTCGATTGATGCTGGTCAGGAAATTGCAATAATCAATGCGAAATAATTAGCTTGGAGGTGAATAGCTATGGGTTATTTTAATAAGATTTTAATTGCAAACCGCGGAGAGATTGCGAGAAGAATTATACGTACTTGTAATCGCCTGGGCATTCAAACGGTAGCGGTATATTCGGATGCCGATAAGGATGCGCCGTATGTGAAAGAGGCGACAGAGTCAGTCAATATTGGGGAGAATCAAGCGAAGAAAAGCTATCTTAATATCGATAAGATAATTGCAGCAGCTAAAGAAACAAATGCTGAAGCGATTCACCCGGGGTATGGATTTTTATCAGAAAATCCAGCTTTAGTCGAACGGTGTGAAACAGAAAACATTGTTTTTATCGGACCGACAGCAGAAGTAATGAAATTAATGAGCAGCAAATTGGAGTCGAGAATACAGATGAGTGAGGCTGGTATTCCCGTGGTTCCAGGGTCGGAGAAAAGACTGGAGTCTGTGGAGCAAGCCTTAACTGTTGCTGATTCCTTAGGGTTTCCTCTCATGCTGAAGGCGAGTGCTGGTGGTGGTGGGATTGGAATGAAGCTGATTCAAACAGAAGAAGAATTAACAAAAAACTTCTCCTCGGTTAAACAGCAATCCCAGCAGTTTTTTGGTGATGATGCTGTATTTTTGGAAAAGTGGATTTCAAATCCGAGACATATCGAAGTGCAAGTAGCTGGAGACACGCATGGCAATATGGTGCATTTATATGAGCGGGAATGCTCTGTTCAACGGAGGCACCAAAAAGTAATTGAGGAAAGTCCATCACCATTCTTAAGTGAAAAACAGAGGGGAGAATTAGTGAATGCTGCTTTAACTGGAGCGAAGCATCTTGGATATACAAATGTGGGAACAATGGAATTTATTTTTGATGGTGAGGCTAATTTTTACTTTTTGGAAATGAATACTAGATTACAAGTAGAGCATCCCGTCACAGAAGAAATTACAGGCGTAGATTTAGTAGAATGGCAGCTTCGCATTGCTGCTAATGAGCGCTTGCCTCTTCGTCAGGAGGAAATTACGAAGCAGGGACATGCCATTGAATGCCGGGTGTATGCAGAGGATCCTGTAACCTATTTTCCTTCGCCAGGAACAATTGAAACCCTGAAACTTGTGGAAGACGGGGCAAGATTTGAATTTGGTGTTGTTGAAAGAACAGTCGTTTCGCCATTTTATGACCCAATGATTGGCAAGGTTATTGTGCACAGTGAAGACCGCAAAACAGCAATTCATAAGATGAAAGAAGTACTAGCACAAATGGAAATATCCGGGATAAAAACGAATATCTCATTGCTTGAAAATATTATGAGTCAAAAGCCGTTTGAGCTAGGAGATTATACAACTAATTTTCTTCAGGAATTAGCGGATACAATTCAAATAAAGTGAGGGATTCAATGTATAAGGTCGATTTAAACTGTGACATGGGTGAAAGCTTCGGTTTATACACACAAGGAAATGATGAAGAGATGATGAAATATATCACCTCAGCAAATATTGCTTGTGGTTTCCATGCAGGGGATCCACATGTCATGAGGAAAACGATTGAACTAGCCAAAGCGCATAGCGTTGGTATAGGAGTTCATCCTGGTTTT